>JAUIKX010000027.1 GCA_030430515.1 Gammaproteobacteria bacterium
GAGTCTGGCCCAGCATGAAGTTGCGCCGATCGCTGCCGCCGGCATAGCTTGCGATACGCGACGGGCCGTCCTGCACCACATTGGCGGGAGCCGCCCACATCTCCAGGGAGAATTCTCCGGTGCTGGTGATCTGCTCGTGCAGCTTGGCGCTGGCTGAGGTCGAGCCCTGGGCCTTGCCATCGGTGAACTGCACGCCCCAGCCGCCGACCCACTGATAGCTGCCGGAAAGCGTGAGGTTCAGCGCCGGCTCCACGCCGCTGGTGTCGAACACGGTGTTGCCGCTGCCGGTTTTGAATTCGTAGAAGGCGATGACGTTGGTGTCGTGGCGGCCACCGGAAGAAGAGACGATGCCGTCGGTGAGCGCCAGCGCTTTGCTGGTGACCAGCTGCGGGTCGATCTGCGTGGGCGAGATGCTGTCCGACATGGCGGTGATGGCCGTCTGCATCTCGGCGGCGTTCGCGGCGCAGTCACTCCAGCAGTTGTGGAACTCCTGGCTGAGGCGGAGCACGAGCCGCGAGTTCGACGGCGTTTCCAGGTCGATCTTGGATTGTGCTGCTGCGTAAGCGGCGTCCACGTCGGCGCCGGCAAAGAAGGGCGATTGAGGTACGCTCGCAGATTCGGTGTGGCAACCGGCGCAGTACGTAGTCAGCAGCGGGTAGACAGTGCTCTGGAAGAGCGATGCATCGGCTGGGAAGTTTTTGCTCTCACCGGGATCGATGAGTACCGGCGCTGTGAGCACGATGGTGTTGCCGCTGCCGCCCAGGGTGTCGCCTGCCCAGGCCTCGATGTATCCCTGAATGATATCGCCGCACACGTCATCGTTCGTTTCCCAGCAGTTGTGGCCGCCACGGACTTTCGTGACCATCAGGCTGGTGCCGGGATCTGAGAGGTTGACGAGCCCGTTGGCGATGTCATACGCGAGATTCACGTCGTCTGAGCGCACGAAGCGGGGCGACTGGCTCTCGTTGTGGCATGAGCCGCAACGGTTGTTGGGCACCAGATTGTCCCAGACGTTGAGCTTGAAGCTCTGCACATCGCTCGTGGACGGTGCCGGGCCGGTGTAGTTCGACACGTCCGGCGGCGAAGTCTGCGGGTTCGTCTCAACACTGGCGCCGGTGCTGCCGCCGCAGGCTGCGAGCATTGAGAGCGCGGTGATGGCAAAGATCAATCGGAAGATGGTCATCTTCAGTTCCCCATGCAGTAAACGGCGGACTCAGCGAATACCGTCTTCAGGTTGTATCCGGAGCCGCGGAAGGAGGCGACCATCGCATCGATCTGAGATCGATCTGCACTGTCCTGGGGTGGTCGCAGACAGACATTCTCGAAGACTTTCGTGACCTGGCAGCTGGCGAATGCATCGGTCTGCGCAAGCTCCCGGCCGAATGATTTTGCACCGTTGCCTGAACCGGGCAGGCTTTCGTCCCAGCCCAGCAGCGCATTCTGTCCCGCGCGCCAGTAGTTCACCCAGCTGTCATCAGGTGTTGCGTAGCCGTGTTCGAAAGTCGTGTCGTTGTTGAAATATTTTGCGACGACCCTCGTGCCCGTTTCGGGATCGGTCTCGCCGGCGTCGTTGTAGCTGATGCTGCCGCTTTCGCCATCGGGATCCGAAGCCTCGTCGTATGCATAGTCGTAGTAGGCGAAAGCCTGGATCAGAGGATCCATACCGGAGTGGCAACCGATGCAGTTGTTCAGAAAAACCCGGCTGTCGCCGCCGGGGCTGCGCGAAACATCCTGACGTATCCGATCCGGCGGACGGGTGGTGTCCTGTACCTGTTCCAGGTCTCTGCACATGTGATTGATAAGCGTGAACCGGAACATGGCGCGGTTGGTGCCGTCGATCAGAAATGCTTTCGCTGCAGCGCGGGTGGTCATGACACCCGCTGTGGCGGAAGCCGGCAGGGGCGCAACGCTGGACTGAGGTGTGGGTGAAAGGACGCTGCTCAGGTCGGCACCCTGTGATTCGAGCGCTTCATAGTGTGCATTGGAGCTCGCCGAGTAAGCCGGTACGCCGCTGCCGCTTCCCACGTACACCAGGTCGGCGGAGAGGACGTCCCGGAAATCGGCATCGTCCCGAACCATGCCGATGATCGTTGCCGTGTAGTCGTTCAGCGGCGCGAATACGTCGCCGGCTTCGTTCGTCCAGGGGGTGGCGAAGTTTTTGAGCGTGACGTTGTAGAACTCCGGGGCCGTCGTCGCCAGCATGGCGGCATCATAGGCATCCCCGGCGCCCACCAGACTCTCCATCTGATCCAGCGTGGCCTCATCAGGTGGCACCCCGGCAATGCGATCATGGATGCGTCGGGCCTGTTCGCGCGCACCTGCCCAGGCGCTGTCCGAAATTGCGGCGGTTAGAGTGCAGCACAGCAGCAGCCCGAGGCTGTACCTGAGTGTTAAGTGGCGAATCATCGACTCGTGCTCCTGGTTGCGATCTGCTGTTCGATCTCTCTGGTGTGCCTTTCGAACGTAGCAAGCGCCTGAAGGTTGAACGCCGTCTCCGGCAGCATTCGGACCCGCACAGAATCGTAAAAAGGCGAGCAGGGTGCTGTGACCTGGTTCAGAGTTTCGGCAGCCTCAGATGCGCATTTTTGTCAAGAAATGCACACCTCAGCTGTGTGATGGACATCACGCTTCGCAGGCATGGGCTTGTGAAAGAATTGTGCCGAATATGTAAGCGCGGTGCGCCGACGTTGAGCAGAATCTACCTGACACAGCCACGAAGATGGCGGTTGGCCGCAATTGCGTTTGCGATGCTTGCGGGTGCGCTCCTATCTGCCTGCGGTGGTACCACAAGCGGCGGCTCATCGGTGCTTGGTGGTAGCCAGGATCCAGACCCGGTCGTCGTGGATTTTCCGCTCGCCTACGTCACGAGACCGCTGCTTCGCGATGACAACGGTGAGCTTGTTACTCAGGCAGTGCGCAACGCAACGGCTTTCTTCCCGGGCGCCCGACTCATGCTGAGAGATCGGGCCTCCCCGACAGCGGCTGAACGCAATCTGACGGAAGATGTGTTTGCGGATGTCAACAACGGCGATCCGGCGCTTTACGATGTGAAGGATCTGGACGTGTCGTTCGACGGTGAGCGCCTTGTTTTCGCCATGCGCGCGCCGGAGATTGCCGGGGCGGACGAGGAAGACCAGCCTACCTGGAACATCTGGCTGTACGACCTCGAGACAGACACGCTTGAGCGTGTGATCGAGTCAGATATCGTTGCGGAGGACGGCCAGGACATTGCACCGAAGTTTCTGCCTGACGGACGTATCGTCTTCTCCTCGACACGGCAGCGCCACGCAAAAGCGGTGCTTCTCGATGAGGGCAAGCCGCAGTTCTCGGCGCTTGACGAAGATCGGCGGCAACCCGCCCTGGCGCTGCACGTGATGAACGACGACGGCACCGATATCCAGCAGATCACTTTCAACGCGAGCTCCGATCTGGATCCGGCAGTGCTCAGCGATGGTCGCGTGGTGTACAGCCGCTGGGACAACGTCGCCGGCATCGACCGCATCAGCCTTTACACCGTTCGTCCAGATGGGACCGAAGCAGCATTCCTGTACGGCGTGCACAGCCACGATACGGGTCCCAGCGGCCAGAACATCGAGTTTGTAGAGAGCTCCGAAATGCCGGACGGACGCCTGCTGGTGCTCATGCGTCCGGGGGGCGATCAGGTACGTATGGGAACGCTTCCCGTCGCCATCGATGTGGCCGCTTACGTGGAGCACGATCAACCGACCGCCGACAATGTGGGTCTGGTTGCGGATGCTCAGGAACTGCTGCTCACCGGTGATCTGAACCTGGACGACGATACGCCTCCATTGCAGGGCCGTTACGCTTCTGTCTGGCCGTTGACCGATGGCACCGACCGGCTTGTAGTGTCCTGGAGCCAGTGCCGTCTTCTGAACACGATGAGCGATCCCCAGGACCCGGTGATCGCGCCCTGTACACCGGCGAATCTTTCGGACGCTGATTTCGTGGAAGCGGATCCGCTCTATGGCATCTGGATGCACGACCTCACCGAAGACACCGCGCAACCCATCGTGACCGGAGAAGCGGGCTTCGTGCATACCGATGCGCGCATTATGGAAGCGCGTACCTCGCCGGTCGTGCTGATCGACAAGACCCCTGGCGTGGATCTGGATGCCGACCTCGTTGCTGCCGGTGTCGGCATCGTCAACATCCGCAGCGTGTACGATTTTGATGGAACGGCAGTTCTGGACATCCCCGCGCTCGCCGACCCTCAAGTGGCGCTGGCTGCCGATCGTCCGGCGCGTTTTGCGCGGCTGGTGAAATCGGTCTCCATGCCCGATGATGATCTCGTCGACCTCGATGGCACTGCATTCGGCCGCTCTCAGGCGCAGCTCATGCGCGAGATCATCGGTTACGTGCCTGTGGAACCGGATGGTTCGATCCGCGCGCTGGTGCCGGCCAATGTGCCTTTCTGGATCGACGTGCTCGATGCCGATGGGCGACGTATCACCACTCGACACAATAACTGGCTGCATGTGCGGCCGGGCGATGAGGTTTCCTGCAACGGCTGCCACACGCCGGATAGCGAGCTGCCGCACGGGCGACCCGATGCAGAAGCTGAAAGCGCCTACGCAGGCGCGCCATCAGACGGCTCACCGTTTCCGAACACGGAACCGGCGCTGTTTGCGGATGCCGGCGAGACCATGGCCGAGACCTATGCAAAGCGGCAAGGCGAAGAGCGCAGCCCCAGCGTCGATATTGTTTACGACGATGTGTGGACCGATCCCAACGTGCGGGCAAAAGATGCTTCTTTTGCTTACGCTTACAGTGATCTGACGACGCAGATTCCGGTAGATCCGGGCTGCGCGACGAGCTGGAACAGTACCTGTCGCATCGTCATCAACTACGAAAGCCATATCCATCCGCTTTGGGGCGTCGATCGCGGTGCCGACACGTGCACGAGCTGCCACAACACGGAAGATGCCATGGCCATGCCCATGGTGCCCGAGGCTCAGTTGGACCTGTCCGACGGCCCCTCTGCAGATGAGGCAGATCACTTTGCAAGCTACCGGGAACTGCTGTTCAACGACAATGAGCAGGAGGTGGTAGACGGGATTCTTCAGGATCGACTGGTGCAGGCTACGGACGGCAACGGCGATCCGTTGTTTCAGACCGACGGCGACGGCAATCTGATTCTGGATGCGGACGGCAATCCGGTTCCGGTGCTGGTACCTGTCGCCGTGACCCCCCCTATGTCGGTTGCCGGAGCGCTTGCCAGCTCGCGGTTTTTTGATCTTTTTGCTGTGGGGGGCACCCATGAAGGGCGTCTCAGCTCGGCGGAACTCCGCCTGATCTCCGAGTGGATCGACATTGGCGGGCAGTATTACAACAACCCATTCGACGTGCCGCCATAAGGTGCGGGACACACGGAGCTTGACAAGGATGAACAAGCACAAAGTACATGCATGGAAGCAGCTGATGGCTTTTCTGCTGGCTGCTCTGGCTGCAATGCCGAGCTGGGCACTGTTTGAGAAGTACCAGCCGACGGTCGTCGTCGACGACCCCTACATCGAGATGCATACAGCACCGGGCCGGGGTTATCCCGTTTTCTACGTAGCCGGCCGTGGCGAAGAGGTCACCGTGCTCAAGAGGCAGACGGACTGGTTCAAGGTGCGAACGGATCGGGGCAAGGAAGGATGGGTGAAGCTCGCTCAGATGCGTCAGACCCTCGACCTGGACGGTGGCGAGATCGACTGGAAGGAAGTGGATTTCGAAGATTTTTCCAATCGCCGCTGGCAGCTGGGTATGTCCGGCGGTGATTTCGATGGCGCACGCACGCTGACTGCATATATCGGTTATGCGCTGACCCCCAACATCACGCTGCAACTGGAAGGCGGTGAGGTGCTCGGGGATTTCTCTGATGGTGAAACGGCCGCGGCGAGCATTCTGATGTTTCCGTTCCCCGAGTGGCGGATATCACCTTACTTCACTATCGGTACGGGTTTCATCCGTACCCAACCGCACACCACGATCGTGCAGACCGAAGATCGTGACGACGAGATTGCCCACGCCGGAATCGGCGCGGATGTCTATCTGTCGGATCGATTTGTGCTGCGAATGGAATACAAACGCCACACGGTGCTCACGAGTCGGGACGACAATCAGGAGGTCAACCAATGGAAAGCGGGATTTTCAGTCTTTTTCTAAAAGCGGCAATTGCTGTAACGCTCGCCGCCGCGTGTTTATCGGGCGCTCAGGCTGCTGAGGACGGTGGCCTCGAACTCGAGCCTCTGGTGGTTCGAGAAGTGGAACGCCGGGAGGTGGATGTCGATCGCATCGACACCGAGGACTTCGAGGTGGGTATCTACGGCGGGGTGATGAACTTCGAGGACTTCGGCAGCGACCGCTCCTACGGCGTACGCGCAGCGTACCACGTGACTGAAGACTTCTTCATCGAAGGTACCTTCGGCGAATCAGAACTGGGTCAGACCAGCTTCGAAGCGCTCAGCGGCGGGGCACAGCTGCTCACCGACAGCGAGCGTGAAGTCACTTACTACGATGTGTCGCTCGGCTGGAACGTACTTCCGGGCGAGTCGTTCATCTGGAACCGCTGGTCCTTCAAAGGCAGCCTCTATCTTCTGGCAGGTGCGGGCAGCACGAAGTTCGGCGGAGATGACGTGTTTACGGTCAACGCCGGCGTTGGTTACCGGTTCATCGCGAAGGATTGGCTGGCGCTGCACGTGACAGTACGTGACCACCTATTCGAGAGCGATCTGCTCGGCGAATCGGAAACCAAACACAACGTCGAACTCGTCGGCGGTTTCACCATCTTCTTCTAGGAGGGCACGGCATGAAACGTCTGTTTGCACTTTGCCTGATTGTTCTCGCCGGCGGTTGTTCGTCCATAGAGCCGTGGGTCAGCCCGTTCGAGCGCAACCATCTGGCTGACCCGATCATGAGTTTCAACAAGGCACCCGTGTCTTCCTCATACCTGCATCACGTCTATCAGGCGCGGGAAGGTGCACGCGGTGCTGAGGGCGGATCCGGAGGCGGTTGTGGCTGTAACTAGATCGGCAATATTCATCGCGCTCTGCCTGACCGTTTACGGTGTGCAGGCAGCGGTCCTGCCCGAAGACCGGGCTGATTTTCTTTACCACGGATACGACGGTGACGGCCTGGAAGTCAATGGTCCGTCCATCCTCGTGCGCAAGAGCATGAAGGACAAGGTTTCGGTGTGGGCGAACTATTACGTCGATATGATTTCCAGTGCGTCCATCGACGTGGTCACGACGGCCAGCGAATACTCAGAAGAACGTCAACAGACGAGTGTGGGTGTGGATTATCTGCACGGTAAAACCTTCATGGGGCTATCCTGGACCAATTCGGAAGAGGACGACTACACAGCCGATACTGTCGCTTTCGGTATCAGCCAGGACTTCTTCGGTGATCTGACGACCCTCGGCATCAGCTATGCAGTGGGCCGCGACGAAGTGCGGCGTAACGGAGACACGCTTTTTGAAGAGCACACCGACCGACAGAATTTTCGTGTGGACCTCACCCAGGTCATCACCAAAAACTTCGTACTGAACCTCAATTACGAAGGTGTGACAGACGAAGGCTTTCTGAATAATCCTTATCGGCAGGTGCGTTATCTGGACACCAACGAGGCACGCGGTTACGCCTATCAGAGCGAGCTCTACCCGCGCACGCGCACGAGCTCTGCGTTCGCTGTTCGGGGCTTGTACTACCTGCCTTACCGAGCTGCGATCAAGGGTGAGGCGCGTACGTTTTCCGACAGCTGGGGTATCAGCGCCTACAACGTGGAGGTGGGCTACACGCATCCCTTCGATAACGGTCTGACGCTCGAAGCGAAGTACCGCTACTACGATCAGAGCGCGGCGGATTTCTACAGTGATCTCTTTCCCTTTCAGAGCGCCCAGAACTTTCTCGCGCGCGACAAGGAGTTGTCCTCTTTTACGACTCATACGGTGGGTGGCGGCGCCAGCTACGAGTTCAAACCGACCTGGATACCGTTTATCGAAAAGGCGGAGGTGAGCCTGTTCGGTGACTTCATCGCGTTTCGCTACGACGATTTCCGTGACGTGCGGGTAACCGACGTTGCGCCGGGCGAAGAACCCATGTTCGAGTTCGACGGCTGGGTGGTGAGGGCGTTTATCTCTTTCTGGTACTGAGCCTCAATCGACAATGATGCCGAGCGCGCCGAGCAGGTAGGCCACCTGCTCCGGTTCGATGCGCACACCTTGAAGATCCACCGTGCGAGGATCGATATTGTTGAACGTGCCGCCGCGCAGGTCCGCACCTTTTAAAACCAGTGCCGATGCATGAATGTTGGACAGATCGCTTCCCTTGAGATCTGCGCCGCTCAGGTCGGTATTGTGCAGCAGCGCTTCGACGAGGCGGCAGTTGCTCAGCGTGGCTTCGTTCAGGTTGGTGTTGGACAGGTCGGCGTAGCTCATGTTGCACCCAGAAAAACTGGCCCTCACCAGGGTCGATCTTCTGCCGATGGACAATGCGAAATCGGTTCCGGAGAAGTCGCTGCCCTGAAGCTGGCAGTGCTCGAAATGCACATCGTATGCGTTCGAGTGTGCCAGAGTCGCGGTGCTCAGGTCGCACCGGGAGAACCGGGCACCTGTCAGTTCGGCGTAGTTCAACTCTGATGCGATACCTGCTTGCGGATCGAAAAAGGAACAGTTTGAAAAGACGCTTTCCCGAAGGTTGGCACCGCGAAGCCTGGCTCCTTGAAACAGGCAGTTGCTGAAAGAGCAACCTTCCAGGTCCTGCCCGGATAGGTCCTGTCCGTTGCGGTCGAGATCTCTGTAGCTACCGCCTGCTTCGAGCACTTCCATCTCAGCGATGCGCTGGCGCGATCGAGGGCTTGAGTGCGCGGTAGATGTTATCGCTGCCGTGTGTCACCTCGATGTGGGTGCGCTCCTTGCGCGGCAGGGTCTTCACGACCAGTGCATAGGAATGATCCACCATCAGCTCGATCTCGGAGCCCGGTACGGAACCATCGAGCAGCACGGTGTTCCAGTGGCGTTTGTTCATGTGGTAGCCCTGCAGCACACCGGTGAAAAGTTGTCTTAGCGCCCGCGCGTGGTCCGGGTCGCATTTCAGATTGGTGCGGGCCAGTCCGTTCTCCCAGCCCAGAGTGGCGAACATCTTTTTTCTGACCTTGTACACGCGCACATCGTCGCCGAACGGATAATCCAGCCAGGCTTCAGGTCGGTTGAGCAGGTACTCGTGCAGTTCTTCGTCGGTCATGGTGTACTTGCCTTTGTTTTCATGCACAGCGGAACTCTTATGATCATCTCTACCACACCCAGCCTTGAAGGTCATACGGTGGATCAGTATCTCGGCGTCGTCAGCGGCGAGGCCATTCTCGGCGCCAACATTTTCAAGGATCTGTTCGCGGGGATCCGCGACATCGTCGGCGGCCGCTCCGGCGCCTATGAGGACGAACTGCGAAAAGCTCAGTCCATTGCGCTGGAGGAGCTGGAGCAGCGCGCCCGGGCCATGGGTGCCAACGCCGTGATCGGTGTCGACCTCGACTACGAAACCGTCGGTCAGAACGGCAGCATGCTCATGGTCAGCGCCAGCGGTACCGCGGTGCGTGTGAAGTAGCTTTACTTCAACAGAGAGCCGAGGAGGCCGCGAGCGATCCGGGTGCCCAGCGAGCGGCCGAGGCTGCGCAGCGTGCTCTTGAGAAATGCTTCCCCGGCGGACTGCCGGTTGGATTTGCGGCCGCTGGACTTGCGGCTTTCCTTGAGCTTTCTCGCTTCTTCCTTCTCGCGCTTGGCTTCTGCTTCTGCCGCGGCCTCCGCTCTTGCCTCTGCTTCTGCCGCAGCCTCCGCACGTTCCTGCAGCATTTCGTAAGCGCTCTCCCGTTCGACGCTGTCGTCGTAACGGCCGGCGAGTGGTGAGTTTTTGAGCTTGTCAGCACGCTCGGAGGCATCGATCGGACCGATGCGCGATTCCGGTGGTGCGATGGTGGCGGCGATGACGGATGTGGGGGCGCCTTCCTCATCGAGCACGGAGACCAGCGCTTCGCCGACGCCCAGGGTCGTAAGGGTGCTGAAGACGTCCACGCCATTGTCGTTGCGGAAACCGGCTGCAACACCCTTGAGCTGACGCTGGTCTTTAGGCGTAAATGCGCGAAGTGCATGCTGAACCTTGAAACCGAGTTGGCCGAGCACAT
The DNA here is from genome assembly GCA_030430515.1 of Gammaproteobacteria bacterium. Taxonomy (GTDB): domain Bacteria; phylum Pseudomonadota; class Gammaproteobacteria; order Pseudomonadales; family Azotimanducaceae; genus SYFY01. Next base: position 10,178 of record JAUIKX010000027.1, read on the forward strand.
TTTCGGGTACGTCCATGGGGTTTTGCGTCACCAGGTACACGCCAACCGCTTTTGACCGGATCAGCCGGAATACCTGCTCAACTTTTTCGAGCAATGCCTTTGGCATGTCTTTGAACAGGAGGTGTGCCTCGTCGAAGAACAGTACGATCTTTGGCCGGTCGGCGTCACCGGCTTCAGGCAGCTCTTCAAAAAGCTCCGACAGCAGCCAGAGCAGAAAAGCGGCGTAAAGCTTCGGCGATTCACGCAGTAGCCGTTCGGAGTCGAGCAGGCTGATCACGCCGTTGCCGGAAAAGTCTTTCTGCATGAGGTCCTGCAGCTTGATGGCGGGCTCGCCGAAAAACAGCTCTCCGCCTTGTTCCTCTAGCACCAGAAGCCGGCGCTGGATAGCGCCGACGGAGGAGGCGGAGATATTGCCGTACTCCTGGCGCAGGGCTTTGGCGTTCTCGCTCATCCACGCCAGAAGGCTGCGCAGATCCTTGAGATCGAGCAGCAGCATGCCTTCGTCGTCGGCGATGGCGAAGCAGGCGTAGAGGATGCCGGTCTGGGTGTCGTTTAGGTCCAGAAGTGCGGCCAGAATGTTCGGGCCCATCTCCGAGATGGTGGTTCGAACGGGATGGCCCTGCTCGCCGAAGATATCCCAGAAGATGGTCGGGTAGCCGCGCAAGCTGTGATCTTCGAGGCCGATGAGCGCTTTGCGCCGGTCGATCTCTTTGTGGGGGTTACCGCTGGCGGAGATGCCAGACAGGTCGCCTTTGACGTCGGCCGCGAAAACCGGCACGCCGGCGCGTGAAAACGCTTCGGCAAGCACCTGCAACGTAACGGTTTTGCCGGTGCCCGTTGCGCCGGCGACGAGGCCGTGACGGTTGGCCATGTGGCTGAGTTGGGCGACCTGCTGCTCGCCGTCTCCTCCGAAAACCAGTCTCTGCAAAATGCCCCCGAAAAATGCAGTTTGTTCTGGCGGCATGATAAGGCATCTCTATAATGGCGCGCCATGTCAGAACCTCAAAGCACCCCCGTCAGAACCCGCGTCGCTCCATCGCCTACCGGCGATCCGCACGTGGGCACCGCCTACATCGCGCTCTTCAACTGGGCGTTTGCCAAACGACACGGCGGGCAGTTCGTGCTGCGTCTGGAAGATACCGACCAGGCCCGCTCGAGTGCCGCCAGCGAAAGGATGATTCAGGAGTCTCTGCGTTGGGTGGGGATCGACTGGGATGAGGGGCCGGATGTCGGTGGCCCGCACGGTCCTTACCGTCAGAGCGAACGCCTGTCGATCTACGCGGAACACGTTCAGACCCTGCTCGATGGCGGGCACGCCTTCCACTGCTTCTGTACCCCTGAGCGGCTCGATGCCATGCGCGCCGAGCAGCGGGCGGCCGGCGAGACGACACGCTACGATGGGCATTGCCTGGGTATTTCGGCAGAAGAAGCCACGCGCCGTATCGAAGCGGGGGGAGCACATGTCGTGCGCATGCGCGTGCCGGAAGAGGGTGTCTGCCGCTTCGAGGATGTGCTTCGGGGCGAAATCGAGATTCCCTACAGCCAGATCGACATGCAGGTGCTCGTCAAGGGCGACGGCTTCCCGACCTACCACCTTGCGGTGGTGGTGGATGATCACCTCATGGGTATTACCCATGTGCTTCGTGGCGAAGAGTGGATCAATTCGGTACCGAAACACGTGCTGCTGCACGAATACTTCGGCTGGACCATGCCTCAGCAGGTGCACCTGCCGCTCCTGCGCAACAAAGATCAGAGCAAACTTTCCAAGCGCAAGAACCCCACGAGCATCAACTACTTCAGAGACATCGGCATACTCCCCGAAGCGCTGGTCAACTACCTCGGGCTCATGGGCTGGTCGATGCCCGATGAGCGCGAAATCTTTACTCCGCAGGAATTGTCGGAGGCGATGGACCTCGCGCGCATATCCCTGGGCGGGCCTATTTTCGACCTGGATAAGCTGTCCTGGCTCAACGGTCAGTATCTGCGCGCCTTGTCGCGGGAGGAGTTCGCCGCGAGGGTGGTTCAGTGGATGTTAAACGACGAGCGCGTCGGCCAACTCGTGCCGCTGGTGCAGGAGCGCACCGAAAAACTCTCCGACCTTGCGCCGCAAGTGGATTATCTCATCGGCGAGCGACGCTCGCTTAGCCAGGAAGATTTCGAGGCGCTCAAGATCGACGGCGAGACGTGCGCAAGGATTCTCGACCACACTCTCCGGGCGCTGGATGAGCTTCGGGAGTGGGAGCGCGACGCCATTTTCAGCACCTGCCAGCAGCTTTCCGAGTTTCTCGAACTCAAGCTCCGTGACTATCTCAAGCCGCTGTTTCTGGCTGTCAGCGGTAAGCACGTTTCCCTGCCGCTGTTCGACTCCATGGTATTTCTCGGTTCGGACGTCACGCGCATGCGCATACGGGATGCGCTCAATGTGATCGGCGTCTCAAAGAAGGCAGCCAAACGCCTGGAGAAGAACTACGCCGCATTCGCTGCGCGCGCGACCTCGTAGACTGACCGTAACGATGATCCCTGCCGGGCAGGGTTGCTACGAATCTACGGAAAGGTCGTCATGTCATTTGCTGAGTTGGGCACACTGGGGCTGATCATCATGATCGGCTACATGGGCTTGCGCTTTGCGCGGGAGCGCGCCTCCATGCGCACCCGTCGGAAATACGAACACGCGCAGCGCGAATCGGGTGCTTCACAGCGCGCCTGACAGCACCTAAAGGGCCAGCACGCGTTTGGCCAGCACATCCCGTTGAATCTCACTGGCGCCGGAATAAATGGTTGCGGCGCGCTCGTTAAGATAGGCGGGCATCGCCGTGACGATGTCTGCATCTGACGCTGAAGCGCTGCAGTGTGTCGGGTCCAGCAGTTGCGGCTGAAACGGCAGGGCATGATAAGCAGCGGCCTGCATGGCCAGCTCCGTGATCTGCTGCTTCACCTCTGATGCGCGGGTTTTCAGCATGGAGGTCAGCGCGCCGGGCGAACGGTTGACGCTCAAGTCCGACAGCACACGCAGCTCGAGCATCTCCACCCCCTGCAACCGGATGTCTGCCTCGCTGAGCCGTTGCCGAATCGCGGGGTCATCGGCGAGGCAGGTGTTCCGGCCCTCCGGTCGACGATGGCACAGGCGGCCCAGACGCAATAGCATCTGCCTGACCCAGCCCGTGTTGACGTTGTTGGACCGGGCGAACTGCATCTGGTCTTTCGCCACACGCCAGCCGTCATTCTCCGCACCGACTCGATTTGTAACAGGCACGCGAACATCCTCGAAAAACACCTGGTTGAGCTCGTGATCGCCGGAAATGCTGATGATCGGTTCAACGGTCAGGCCGGGGCTCGACATGTCGATGAGCAGGTAGGTGATGCCGTCCTGTTTGCGCTCGCCCTGTGCCGTTCGCACCAGGCAGCAGATGTGGGTGGAACAGTGCGCGCCGGTCGTCCACAGCTTCGTGCCGTTCAATCGGTACTCGTCGTTCACCCGCTCTGCGCGCAGGCTGAGCGCCGCGAGATCCGAACCCGCCGACGGTTCCGAGTAGCCCTGACACCAGATGTGTTCGCCCGACAGAATCGGCGGGATGAATCGCGCTCTCTGCTCCGGGGTGCCATGGGCCATCAGCACCGGGCCGAGATGACGTATGCCGAGCTGACAGAGCAGGGGCGCGCGTGCCTGAAAGCACTCCAGGTTGAAGATGTGGCATTGCAGCGGCGACCAGCCGGTGCCGCCGTACTCGACCGGCCAGCTCGGCGCGATCCAGCCTTTCTCGGCGAGCTTCCGGTACCAGCGTTGCGAGGCATCGATCTGTGCGTGAATACCGACCGTCAGATCAGCGGCCCTCCGCAGTTCCTCGTCGAGGGAGGCGTCGAGAAAGCGGCGCGCTTCGGCCCGGAAACATGCCGCCTCGGGAGAAAGAGAAAAATACATACATTCGGGCTGTTGCGGAGTCCAGCGCTCAACACTAAACGACGGCTAGAGTGTCGCTATCCGGGATTCCCGCAGCCCGGCAGACGAGCGTCAGCCTGCATGCAGATCTGGTGACGGTCGGCCGAGCCGGGCGGCGGCGCGATTGACCTGGGTGTGCAGGATGTCGGCGAAATCCTGAGGTAACGCCAGATGGTCCCGCTCTGCCAGCGCGTTGTACTCGCCGACGAAGCGCTCGAGCTGCTCGTCGTGGGCGCGGTCGAGCACCCGACCGGTCAGCGCCGCCAGGTTGGGTGCGTACTCGTACCAGGGCCGGTTGCTGGCCAGGCTGCCGACCTCGTCGAGCAGGGCCAGAGCGATGGTGATGTCGTGGTCCACCGCCAGGGTCGACCAGGGTGGTTCGCTGAGAAATTCAGCCAGGGCGCTGCGAGCCGTCTCCGACAGCTCGCCGAAACGGGTGCTCGTGGATTCATCGGCGAGGTCTACGAGAATGCAGAAGTCGGTCATGTCCTGTTCCGCAAGGGCGCTGAGGGCTTCTCCGGCACCTTCGCTCAGACCCGCGGCGAGCAGAAATTCCACCCGCTCGACAAGCTCGGCGGCGCGTTCGTCGAACGCCGCTGCCAGATCGTCGTCGGCCTCATGAGCTTCGCGCATTTCCCGGTTGAGGTCCCGCCAGCGCCAGAAACGGCTGGAAGGGAGTTGACGGTGCGGGTTGTGAAAACGAATACGGCTCATCTGCGGCTCTCCTTACCGATATTCTTCATAACACGACTCTATGCGCGTGTCGGCTTGGTTAGAATACGTAAAACTCAGCAGGAACGAACCTTGAATATCGGCGCAAAAACCGTGCTGGCGAGAACCCGCCTGTTCCGTGGGACGGATGATTCTGCTCTGGATGAGCTGGTCGGTCTCGCCGTGAATCGCCGCTACGAACGCGGCGAGCACCTTTTTCGCCAGGGCGACGAAGGGCAGCACCTGTTCGGCATTCTCTCGGGGCATGTTCGTATCACCGCTGAGTCCGAAGATGGGCGTGAGGTGCACCTTAACCTTCTTGGCCCCGGGGCAGTGCTCGGAGAAATTGCTCTGCTGGATGGGGGTCGTAGAACCGCAACCGGCGTAGCGGTGGAGCCCGCAACCGTATTTACCATCCAGAGGCAGCGCTTTCTGCCGTTCCTGGCGCGCCATCCGGAGATTGCCCAGGGGCTCATCGAGCTCCTTTGCGAGCGGGTGCGTTGGACCAGCTCGCTGATCGAAGATTCCGCCTTTCAATCGGTGCCGGTCCGCCTTGCGCGCCGTCTCAACGGTCTTGCCGAGGAGGGCAATGGCGAGGTGCGCATTTCGCAGATGGATCTGGCCCGGTTTCTCAGCGTCTCCAGACAGGTGGTCAATGGCTACCTGCAGCAATGGCAGAAGGAAGGTCAGATCGAGCTTGCCCGGGGGCGGATTCTCGTTCGCGATCTTTCTGCAGCAATGGTGGGGTGAACCTTTGGCTCAGCTCCTGTCCTGCACGCGGTGCACCAGGTCGTCCGGGTATCTGGCGCCCCGCAGCGATTGGGTGTTCGACTGAAAGTAGACATCGGCAGCGGGCTCCGTTCGCGCCCAGTCGTTGACTTCGGCGCGGAACGCAATCTTCCAGGTGCCGTTGCGTTTTTCGTAGCGGTCCACGTAGCGGCCGGAGATGAACAGATCTTCTTTCCCGCCGGCATCGTTGGTGACTCTGTGAAACGCCTGGAAGTACACCTCGCCGAACGCCACATCCCCATCCAGCCGGATGTTGATCTGACCGAGCATGTGGTGGTTGTCATCGTGATCTTTCAGAGCGTTGAAGGCCATCTCCACGAAATCATCCGGCCCACCCTGAAAGAAGCCGTAGTCGGTCGTGGCGTCAGCGTGAAACACACCACGAAGGCTCTCCTTGTGCAACCGGTCGAGTCCGTGCATGTAGGTACCGGATAGTTCAGCAATTTCCTGTTTGGCCAGGAGCTCTTCAATGGTCACGGGCTTTCTCCTCACGTTATGCTTTGGTGGCAGCATACCGCGTACTGAACGTGTACTGAAAAAGGGGGTAAACGTGATAGGCAGCAATCCGGAGTGGGATGCGTTTCTTTCAGAGCACCGCTGGGGGGTGCTGACGACCCTGCGCGCCTCGGGAAGTCCGGTAAGTTCGATGGTGGCCTATGCCAGGGAGGGAGATACGCTGGTCATCTCCACGCCGGCGGACCGCTTCAAGACGCGGTCCATCGAACGCAATGCCAGGGTGAATTTCTGCGCCCTGACCAACAGCGAGCCATTCAACTTCGTCGCGGTCGAAGCCCTGGCGGAGGTGGAGCGGGAAGGTATTACCGAAGCGACGCGGGCCGTGTTCGCAGCGATTGCGGATACCGAATACGCAGAGCCGGAGGACCTCGACGGCTGGATCAGCGCGAACAACCGGGTGATTCTCCGGCTCGTGCCGCAACGGGTTTACGGAATCATCCGGTGACATCCATAGCTGCCCAGGTGGGTGCAGATGACATTCTGCGCGCCGCGGAAGCGGTGGCGGCCACCATCCGGGAGCAGAACCTTGCTGCGCAAACGGATGAGCTGCGTCGTCTGCCGTCCACCATCGTCAGCCTGCTACGCGACGCAGGCGTGTTCCGCATGAATATGCCCCGCGATCGCGGCGGGCCGGAGCTGACATCCATGGACCAGGTGCGCGTGGTGGAACGCCTCGCGCAAGCAGATGCGTCTGTGGCCTGGTGCAGCTTCATCTGGGCAGACTCGGGCATCTATGCAGGTTATCTGGACGATGATGCAGCTCTGTCCCTGTATCCGGGACTTGATGCGGCCCAGTCCGGCTGGATCTACCCGATGGGGCGGGCAGATCTGACGGAAGACGGATATCGGGTCAGCGGCCGCTGGATGTTCGGATCAGGCGTCAACCATTGCGATGTGCTTGCCGCCGGCTGCACGGTGTACGACGGGGGGGAGCCACGCCAGGGCGCCAACGGTCGGTCTGAGTGGCGGGTGATGCTGGCGAAGCGAGATGACTTCACCATCGAAGATACCTGGCATACCACGGGCTTGCGCGGTACGGGCAGCCACCACTATCGCACCGAGGATCTCTTCGTACCGTTGGCGCACAGCTTTTCTTTTCTGGAGCCGAAGCGAGAGGGGCCGATCTGGCGGCGGCCGGACACTCTGGTGAGAAAGATGTGTGGTGTGCCGCTGGGGCTGGCGCGTGCGGCCATCGATCAGGGGATCGCGCTCCTTTCCGGCAAAACGGATCGTCTGAGTGGTAACCCCTATCATCGGAAAACGGACATTCAACGGGCGGTGGCATTGGCTGAAACCAGCCTCTCCGCGGCACGGGCATATGTCTTTGCGGCCCTCGAAGCACAGTGGGAGAAGCTCGAGCGCTGCGAGCCGCTGAC
>JAUIKX010000028.1 GCA_030430515.1 Gammaproteobacteria bacterium
CCGCTGTGCCGACGATAAATACGTAGCCATCATCTGCATCCAGGAACGGCACTGGCAGACGCTCGCGCGCATGATCGGGTGTGAAGACGTGCTGGACGACGACCGTTACTCCGAGCGCCGGCGCATCGAGCACGAAGCCGATGTGAATGGATGGGTGAATGCCTGGACGCAAACGATGACGCAGCCAGAGGCGTTCGAGCGGCTGCGCGAAGCGCGCGTGCCCGTCGCGCCGGTGCGGACGGTTGATGACGTTTACGGCAACGAGCACATGCTGGCCAGGGGCAGCCTGAAGGCGATGACCCACCCGCAGATGGGCGATATCTTCCTGCCGGCGTCTCCCATCCGGTTTTCAGATTACGAAGATGGCGAGCTCGCGTTTTTTCCCGAGCTCGGCAGCAGCAATGCAGAGGTGCTGGGCCTGACCGCGCAACAGCTCGATGAACTCAAGTCCCACGGAGTGATCTAACCATGCCGGAACTCAATCGCGACGGTGTCACAATTCATTACGAGGTTCATGGCGACGGCCCGCCGGTGCTGCTCACCCACGGTTACTCGGCGAGTTGCCGCATGTGGGATCCTCAAGTCGAAGCGCTGAGTCGCGACCATATCCTCATCACCTGGGACATACGTGGGCACGGCCGAAGCGATTCACCTTACGACGACGATGCCTACGGCGAGGCGCAGACAGTTGACGACATGCTGGCGCTCCTCGATCACCTGGGTTTGGAGCAGGCTGTGATCGGCGGACTGTCTCTCGGGGGCTACATGTCTCTGGCATTTCATTTGCGCCACCCAGGTCGTGTGCGCGCGCTTCTGATCATCGATTGCGGTCCGGGCTACAAGAGCGACCAGGCTCGTGAAGGGTGGAATCAGTATGCGCTGGAACGTGCGGCTGAAATTGAGCGGGACGGTGAAGCTGCTCTGGCGGGCAGCAGCGTTGAGCAGGCGCAGTCCCAGCACGACGACGTGATGGGGCTTGTCTACGCCGGACGAAACATGCTCACACAGCACGGCCCGCATGTCATCGAATCACTGCCGGATATTGGCGTGCCTTCCCTCGTTGTGGTTGGCAGCGAAGACGAGCCGTTCATCGCGGCGAGCGAGTATATGGCCCGCAAGATTCCGGACGCACAGTACGCACTGATCGACGCTGCCGGACACGCAGCGAATATGGATCAGCCCGACGCTTTCAACCGCGTGGTGGTCGATTTTCTCAGTCGGCTGCCATAGCTGTCTGGTCGAGAAATTCGCTGAGGCCGTATCCGGTGCGTTCACCGTCGAGCGTGTATTCGGTCATGCCTTCGCCCACCCGGGTGATGCTGCCGTCGCGCCGGTTGCGAAGGGGGATGTAGCCCATCACCTGGCCGTCCAGATGCCGCTTTGCGCCGTCTTCCATGGTCAGCTCGGCGCTCAGCGCACGGTGGAAGCCGGTGCCGTCTTCATAGGAGGGGGTGAGCAGGACGTGTTCGACCTTGACCAGTTCCTCTCCCACATGGAATACACCTCGCCCAACGCCGTCTGTGCCGGTGGTCAGCACCATTCCCAGATCGTCACCGAAATTGCCGGTGATCCAGCGGTAGCCAGGCGTCGACTGCCAGAAGCGCGGCCCCCAGGAATGGTCCCTTAGGCCCCAGCCGGAGAAGTTGATTTCGTCTTCGTCCAGTTTCAGGGTGCCCTGAACCTTCATGTGTTGCTCTGTGTGGGCGCGGGCAAAGTCATTGCCGTCACCCGGCTCGCCAACATGTCCGTACATGGGCCCGGCGGCGAAATGGGTGAGATCGATGCGCAGGGGTTTGCGCGGGTTGTCCTTGAACGCGCGGCTCGGGTTCTGCATGTCCTCGGGGTTTGCCAGATACAGCGCTTTGCCTTCATAGATGGTGCGGACTTTCTCAGCGGGCTCCAGCACCTGTACTTCAAGCCCGCCGGCGTTCCAGCCGTCGTTGCTCGAGATTTCGGGCTTGGCGTAGTAGAAGAAGGCGGAGCTGTCGGGGTTCCAGACGATCACTGTCATCTCCGCGTAGCCCTCATTGGCTCGGTTGCCGATGCGCACGAAACCACCGCGGTTCTGGGAGGGATCGAAGAAGTTGAAATACACCGATTCGTTGAAATTAGGCTCCGGGCCGAGCGGATGGGTGTAGTCGTCTTCCGGGCGGATGTTGCCGATCAGTTTCGCCATGGATGCTCGCTCCTGTTTTTGAGTATGCTAAAACACTGTTTTTGAGGTGAAAATGGTCGATTAATGAGCATCAACCAGCGTCGTGTTCCCACCAATGGGATCGAACTAAATATCGCCGAGTCAGGTGAGGGGCCGCTGCTTCTCCTCCTGCACGGTTTTCCTGAATCATGGTACTCCTGGCGCCACCAGATAGAACCTCTGGCCGCTGCGGGGTATCACGTCGTGGCCCCCGATATGCGCGGCTACGGTAAGAGCGATAAACCCGAAGCCATCGAAGCCTATAACCAGGTGGAGGTTCAAGCGGATATCGTCGGTCTGGTATCTTCCCTGGGCTACGAAACAGCCATCGTCATCGGCCACGATTGGGGCGCACCCACGGCCTGGGGCTGCGCTCTGAATCGTCCGGACGTATTCACCGCCGTCGGCGCGCTTTCAGTACCGTTCACGCCGCGTTCGCCGGTGCAGCCAATGCCGGCCATGCGCGAGATGTTCAAGGGGCAGTTTTTCTACCAGCTTTACTTCTTCGAGCCGGGCGTGGCGGAAGCGGAGTTCGAGGCAGATATACGCACGGCGCTCAAAAAGTTCCTCATTATGGGCTCCGGCGGTACAGATCTCTTTTCGCTGCCGCAGAAAGGGCCTGACGACGATCTGCTGACGGGGCTACCCAACCCTCCTGAACTGCCGGACTGGCTCAGCGAAGCCGATCTCGACTTCTATACCGGAGAGTTCGAACGGTCCGGCATGCGCGGCCCGCTCAACTACTACCGCAATCACGATCTGACGTGGGAGCTCACCGAAGGCGCGCCCGCCACGGTGTCACAGCCGGCCATGTTCGTTGCGGGCGACAAAGATGGCGTCATCATGATGGCGGCAGAAGCGCTCCAGAACATGCCTAACCACGTTACCGATCTGCGCGTCAATGCGCTGATACCCGGCATCGGCCACTGGACCCAACAGGAAGCGCCGGAAGCTGTGAATGACTACATACTGCAGTTTCTTCGGGAGATCGGCTGATGGCTGAAAACATCGTCGTTGTCGGGAGCGGTATCTCCGGCATGTGCACGGCGCTGTCGCTGGCCAAGCGTGGCCTCGAGATCACCGTGCTCGAGCGTGACGATCCGCCGCCTGAGGGAGATGCAGACGAAGCGTTTTTCAACTGGCCGCGACGCGGCGCCTCGCAGTTTCGCCATCCTCATGCGTTTCTGGGGCTCATGTGCAATCTGCTGCAGGACAACTACCCCGATCTGCTTGAAGACTTTTACGAGGCGGGTGCTCGCCGTGTTCCGTTTCCCGACATGTTGCCGCGAGAGCTGGAAGACAAATACGTACCTGAGCCCGGCGATGAGCGTTTGTGGGTGCTGATGTGTCGACGCGCCACCATCGAGACGGTACTGCGCCGTTATGTCGAGAAGATGCCGAACATCCGCATTCTCAATCACGTTCATATCGACGGTGTAATCGCGGACCAGGAGGCCGACAGGCCGACCATCCGCGGATTGAAGGTGCGGCGTGACTGCATCGAAGCGCACGGGGCTGAGATCGCAGCAGATGTGGTGATCGATGCCAGCGGCAGAACCACCCGTTTCCCGCGGTGGCTGGCCGAGCTGGGGGTGAAGCCGGAAGAAGAGAATGACGACGCGGAGATCGTTTACTACACGCGCCACTACAAGCTCAACGAGGGCGTGGAAGAACCGCCGCGCAACGCCAAGGATCGTCCAGCGGGTGACCTCGGCTACATCAAGTACGGCGTGTTTCCGGCGGAGAATGGCAACTTCGCCGTCATCGTCTGCCTGCACAACTGCGAGGTCGAACTGCGCGAAGCCATCAAGAGCGGTGAAGGGTTTGATCGGGTGTGCCGGAGCATTCCGGGTCTTCAACCCTGGGTCGATGAGCGTCAGTCGCATGCGGTGACGCATCCCTTCGGTATTGGCGATATTCGTGCGGTGTGGCGTCACTATGTGAAAGATGGTGAACCGCTTGTCTGCAATTTCTTCGCGGTGGGCGATGCGGCGCTCCGCACCAATCCCCTCTACGGGCGTGGCTGCAGCACCAGCATTCTACATGCGCATATGCTTGCCGAGGTGCTCTGCGCGAGCACCGATCCAATAGAGCGTGCCCGCGATTTCGATACGCGTACCGAAGAAGCGCTACGGCCCATTTTCGATACCAGCCGCTCCGAAGATCGCAGCGGCATCCGGCGGGCGCTGGCGATCCACGAAGGGCAGCTGCTGGAAAGCGCGCAGAAAGGTTGGAAAAATCGTTTCGGGGTGGCGTTTGGCGACGCCCTGGCGGCCGCGGCCCGCTATAACCTGCATGTGAATCGCGGCATGATGCGCACCGTAAATTTGTTGGAAAAACCCGGAGAATTTCTGAACGACTGGCGCACGAACGGGATCATCTTCGCCTACATGCTGCGCGGGCGCAGCCGCAATGCCGCGGCGCGCATGCCGCGCGGGCCGACAAGGGATGAGATGTTGGGTCTCATTGACGCCTCGTCGCAGGTATGAGTCGCAGGTATAATTCGCCGCTGTTTCCAACATTCTTAAGGCCTGTCTAGTGAAGTTAAGTCAGACACTCGTTGCCCTGTCCTGCGTACTGCTTGCCGCCTGTGGCGGCGGCAGCAGCGGCGGAGGCCAGGTCGATCCGCCCGATCCGACTTTTGATCAGGGCATTCTTGGCTTCATCAACACGATTTCGGACTCGCCAGCCATCGGTGTGGGTCTCATCAGCACCTCTTCTGGCGGTTCGTCGGCCTCTGTGCTGTTCGGCCAGGCGGTACTGCAGGCGCGCACGGTGGCGGGCTTCGACGTGCGGGCAGGCTATACCGGTACGGATGGCGAAACCGTAACGATTTTCGAAAGGCTCGATGACAACAACATCAAGTTGTTCCGCGACGACGAAACCATCGTCTGGTTTTCAGGCAATCTGGCCAATCCAGTGATCACTGTGATTGAGAACCAGGAGTACGGCTATGGCCTGGAGGAGGACGCGGTAGCGCAGCCGGAAGTGCAGGTTTTTCACGGCGCCCTGTCGCAGGGCGATCTGGATATTTATCTGACGGAAACGTCGGCGGACCTGGCAGCCACAGCGCCGACCGCGACGCTTGCCCACGGTGAGTTTTCGACGGTGCTGCAAACCTCGTCCAGCGAGTCCGCGCGGGTGGTTGTAACCCCGGCAGGAGATGCGGCTACGCTGCTCTTCGACAGCGGTGCTTTTACGGTGGCGGACAATACCCGAATGCAGCTCATCGTTTCGGACTATTTCGGCCCCGGCAATGCCGAGATCACCGTTCGCACGGTCATCAATCGCACCCAGGTTGCGCTGTCGAATCAGATTGATACCTCAACTGAACTGCTGACGACTAATCTGGTCGCCGACGTCAGCAGCGTCGATGTGCATGTGGGCGAACCAGCCGGCAACCCGCTTGTCGCGGGCGTTGCGTTTGGTGCCACCGCGCAGACCGATGGCCTCAGCACCGGCAGCGAAGTCAATCTGGTGGTCACGGCAGACGGTGTCGATACGGACGAGACGCTGAATGTGACGGTGGGCATTGAGCCCGGCACCTACAACTTTCTGTTCGTCGGTGGCTTGCAGACCGACGCCGATCAGGCAGAAGCGCGCAATACCTCGGGTGTCGTGACGGCTGCGGACCTGCGCCCGATCAGCACCGGCGTGCTCGTGCAGGTGTTCAACGGCTCCGTGGCGGCGGGCGCATCCGATGTTTACCTGCTGAGTGCCGGCGAGACGGTGTCTGACAATACCGCGACGTTTTCTCTGGCAACCGGTGGCTACAACACGAACCTGGTGCCCGTAGGGGACTATGAGCTGTCTGTGACCGATAACGGCAGCAGTACCGTAGAAACGGGGCCTGTTGTACAGACGTTCAGCGCCGGCAACTACTACATCATCACGCTTGCCGACGCTCCCGGCGGTGGTGGACCCTACGTGGCGAATATCGTCGAGCAGCCATTGCCCTGATTTCTGGTTGATCTATATACCCCCTGGGGGTATACAGGCGGCCATGCATCGCAGCAGTAAGTACACACGAAGACGCTTTGTACAGATCGCGTCGAGCTTTGCAGTGGCCCAGGCGTTTCTACCTCCCTGGGCGCGATCTTTCGAAGCGGCGGATCTGGCTGGTGTGCCCGGCCTCGAAGGCAACCGGTTCGACCTGAACGTTGCGCATTCGCCGGTACACATCGATGGCCGCAAAGGGCATGGCGTTCTCGTGAACGGGCAGATGCCAGCGCCGCTGTTGCGCTGGCGCGAAGGTGACGAACTGACGTTGAACGTCACCAACCATCTGGAAGAAGACACTTCGATCCACTGGCACGGCATTCTCCTGCCGTTCGAGATGGATGGAGTGCCGGGTGTGACGTTTCCGGGTATCCGTCCAGGTGAGACCTTCACCTACCGCTTCAAGCTCCAGCAGTCAGGCACGTACTGGTACCACAGCCATTCCGGCCTGCAGGAGCAGCAGGGACATTTCGGACCGATCATCATCGATCCAGCGGAACCCGATGCGATCGAATACGACCGCGAGTACGTCGTCGTGCTGTCAGATTGGACGTTCGAGCACCCCCACAAGGTATTCGCCCGGCTCAAGAAACACAGCGACGTATACAACCGGCAGCAGCGCACGCTCGGTGATTTTTTCGACGATGTGCGTAGAAAGGGTTTCACCGCAGCCTGGAAGGATCGTGCCATGTGGGGCCGAATGCGCATGAACCCAACGGATCTTTCCGATGTCACGGGTGTCGTTTATACCTATCTCATCAACGGACACTCGCCGTATGCGAACTGGCAGGGACTGTTTCGGGCGGGCGAACGGGTGAAGCTGAGGTTCATCAATGCTTCGGCCATGAGTATCTTCAACGTGCGCATTCCCGGGCTGCCGATGACAGTGGTCGCCAGCGACGGCCTGGATGTGAAGCCGGTAGAAACCGATGAGTTTCAGATTGGCGTTGCGGAAACCTTCGATGTGGTGGTGCGGCCAGCGAAGGCCCCTTACACCATCATGGCGGAGACCAACGACCGCAGCGGTTATGCCCGGGCGACGCTGACGCCAGAGGCGGGTCTGGTTGCGCCGGTGCCAAAGCTGCGCCCCCGGCCGCTTCTGAGCATGAAAGACATGGCCATGAACCATAACGGCCAACACGAGGGTGGCGGCCATGGCCATCACCATCACGGTGCAATGCAGATGCAGAAGCAGATGCAGACCCACGATCACCCGAAAGGCCCGGGTGTGGTCGGGCTCGCGCAGAACCCGGTGAAACGGCTGAGTGAGCGGCCACTGGGCCTCGAGCAGGAACCGCACCGGGTGCTGGTCTATACAGACCTCGAAAGCCGGCAGCGCAACCCCGACCTGCGGCCGCCAGAGCGTGAAATGGAGCTGCATCTGACCAGCAACATGGAACGCTACATGTGGTCGTTCGATGGCGTGAAGTTCTCGGAAGTGACCGAACCGCTACGGTTCCGGCATGGCGAGCGGCTGCGCCTGACCCTTGTCAACGACACGATGATGCCTCACCCGATCCACCTTCACGGTATGTTCTTCGACCTGGTCACCAAAGAGCATGATCATAAGCCGCGCAAGCATACCGTCGTGGTCAAGCCCGGTGAAAAGCTGTCGATGGATATCACTGCCGACGCACCGGGAGACTGGGCCTTTCATTGCCATCTGCTGTACCACATGCATGCGGGGATGATGCGGGTCGTTCGTGTGGTGGGTTCCGCATGAGCCTGCGATTGGTGTTCGTCCTGCTGTTCTTCTGGGCGTCATCCGGGCAAGCCGAAGAAGATGCCATGGCGGCTGCCAGGAAAGCTGTGCGGGCGGCGCACGGTGGCACGATGCAATGGATGGCGATCGCCGAACGCCTGGAGACGACACGTGTGGACGGCGATCAGGGGTTCGTCTGGGAAGGGCAGGGCTGGTTCGGCGGCGATATCAACCGTGCCTGGCTCAAAACGGAAGGTGAGTACTCATTCGAAGAGGATCTGACAGAAGAGTTCGAGGCGCAGCTTCTCTACAGCCGTGCAGTGCGACCTTTCTGGGACCTGCAGGCGGGTGTCATGCTGAGCACAGACCCCGGAGATCACCGGACGTATGGCGTGGTGGGATATCAGGGCCTCGCACCCTACTGGTTTGAAGTTGACGCGGCGGCGCTGCTCAGCGAAGAAGGGGATGTCAGCTTTCGAATGGAAGCTGAGTACGACCTGCGCATAACGCAGCGTTTGCTGCTTCAACCCCGCACCGAGTTCAAGTTTTCTTTGTCGGACGATACCGATAAGGCGCTAGCTTCCGGACCGGCCAAAGTCGCGCTGGGTTTGCGGCTGCGCTATGAAATCCGGCCCTGGTTCGCACCTTACGCAGGTGTCAGCTGGTCGAAGGCGCTTGGTGATACTGCCGATCTGGTAGAGGATGTAGAGCAGTTTAAGATTGTTGCCGGGCTACGTGTCTGGTTCTGACCAGGCGGCTAAGTCACCGGCACACTTAAACAAGCTATTGAGGCGCGCAGGAGCAGGCATTCATGGGGTTGTTTGAACGGTACCTGTCCGTCTGGGTTGGCCTGTGCATTATAGCTGGTGTGGTGCTGGGTAATGGATTGCCGGGCGTGTTTCAGGCCGTCGCGCAGATTGAATATGCGCATGTCAATCTGGTGGTCGCCGTTCTTATCTGGGTGATGATTTACCCGATGATGGTGCAAATCGACTTCACAGCCATCAAGGATATCGGCCAGAAGCCGAAGGGATTGTTTCTGACGCTCGTGGTGAACTGGCTGATCAAGCCGTTCACCATGGCGGCCTTGGGCTGGCTCTTTTTCAAGGTGCTCTTTGCGGGCTGGGTAGACCCTCAATCGGCGACGGAGTACATCGCAGGGATGATTTTACTCGGCGTCGCGCCTTGCACTGCCATGGTGTTCGTGTGGAGCCAGCTCACCAATGGTGATCCGAATTACACACTGGTGCAGGTTTCAGTCAACGACGTCATTATGATCTTTGCATTTGCCCCGATTGCGGCGCTTCTGCTCGGCGTAACCGACATCGCTGTGCCTTGGGAAACGCTGTTCATTTCAGTCTTGTTGTATGTACTGCTGCCTTTGATCGCGGGTGCAATCACCCGGCGCCGATTGGAGTCGAGGGGAGATGCTGGCCAGGCCGATGCGTTTGTAAGCGCCTTGAAGCCCTGGTCGGTGATCGGATTGCTGGCCACCGTTGTTCTGTTGTTCGGCTTTCAGGCTGAAAGAATAATCGATGATCCTCTGGTGATCGGACTGATCGCGATACCGTTGCTGATCCAAACGTATGGCATTTTTGCGATGGCCTATGGCGCAGCAAGAGCATTGAACTTACCCCACAATATCGCTGCTCCAGCTTGCCTGATCGGTACTTCGAACTTCTTTGAGCTCGCCGTCGCTGTTGCCATATCGCTGTTTGGTTTGAATTCCGGAGCAGCGCTAGCCACCGTTGTGGGTGTCCTTGTCGAGGTCCCGGTAATGCTATCGCTTGTCGCTGTGGCCAATCGCACAAAGCACTGGTTTGCGGATGATCAATCGTGATTCACGATTTTCACGAATGTCAGAGACCAGGCTGCGCGGCTGCTTGTCTCGTTCCGATGGGAAGGTGCTCTGAACCTTGTCTTGTCAGTAAACTCCGGGCAGCAGCCGATATTTCACCCGCCCGGCGTACTCGTCATACCCTGCGAGCTCGATCTGCAGTGTCTGATCTTCCAGTGCGGTTCTGACTGCCGTGATGATCAGTGCGACAGCTGCGGGGACGTAAGCCCACAGGGAGTTCAACGCCAGCCCGAAACCTGCCAACGCCAGCAGGTTTCCAGCATATCCGGGGTGCCTGACGACCCGGTAGGGGCCGCTGTCGCAGACCACATGACCGCGTTCGGTCTGAATGCGCACCATGCTGGAGAAGAACTGATTTTCGATCAGCGCCCAGGTGGCGAAGGCGTAGCCGATCGCGACCAGCAACATGCCGGCGATGTTGATCCAGACGGGTAAATCGGATGTCCACCCGAACCGATGATCGAGCCCGGATACGACAACCAGGGGGTATGAAATGCTCACCGCCATCAGCGGCGCGAGCACTCTGTCCCAGGGTTTGACGTCAGAGCTTTGAGGGAAGTGCGTGCGCTGGCGTTCGGCCATCAGGCCGGGATGCCTGCGCTCCGCCCAGAAGCGCCCGCCAATCCCTGCCGCAAAGATGAGCAGCGAGAATATCCAGGCCTGCCACCACTGAATGTCACCACCGCAGATCAGTAGTACGGCGGGTATGGACAGGTAAACGATAACCGAGCGCAGCCACTCGATCGGTGTTCCGGAGCGGTCGGTCACCGCTCAGCGACGTGGGAGAGCATGTCAAGTATCACGTGATCAATGTGGTCGTCGCAGGCCGAGTAAAACATCTGCCTGCCGTCGCGTTGTGCTTTCAGCACGCGCGCTGATTTCAGAAGCCGCAGGTGGTGGCTCACGAGCGACTGCGAAAGGTCAAGCTGCTCTGCAATATCGCTGACACGGATGGGCGCGGGAAGGCAGGCGAGGATGATGCGCAGCCGCGTCGGGTCGCCCATCAGCCTGAAGGTTTCCGCAAGTCGGCTTACGTCGTCGCTGTCGAGCGCGGTTGCGGCTGAATCGTCCACCCCCGGCCTCAGATGAGTATCCGTTCTCTGCGGTAAAGCAGAATGGCGAGCCAGGTCAGACCCAGCGCCAGAACGCCGGTGCTGACGGCAGAGATCAGCACCTCGATCAGGGTGATCGGCTCGGACGTGATGAGATCCTGCACCAGAAGGGACTGCGAGAGGCTCGGCACCATCATCAACGGCAGGCTGGCCTCGACGCCTGACACCTGCGCGACGATCACGGGCAGTGTTGGCACCAGAATGAGAAACGATAGATAGGTTTGCGCTTCCTTGTAGCTTTTTGCGAATGACGCCGCGACGGTGAGCAGCGCTGCGGCAAACCAGACCAGCGGCAGCATCACCCCGAGCATCATCAGCACTGCGACGATATCGACATCCAGCGACATGCCGATGCGTTCCAGTGGCACGAAAGGCACGCTGAAGTAGAACGCGATAAGAAAGACGCAGAGGCTCGCGAGCGCAAATACCGCCGTGGCGCCGATCTTGCCGAGCACGAGCTGTGAGCGGGCCACCGGCTGGGTCAACAGCGGTTCCAGAGAGCCATGTTCGCGTTCGCCTGCAGTGGTGTCGATGGCAAGGTAGAAGCCACCCATGAAGGCCACCAGCAGAATCAGATAGGGCAATGTGGTGAGCACCATGAGCGCCCGCTCAGCCGGGGAGGCGACATCCACGGTGCGCGTGCTCACCGGTTGAGCGATGGACGGGTCTACACCACGCAGCTGCAGGCGCATCAGACCGATGGTGCGGCTGTACGTGCTCACAAGGCTGTCGACACGCCGGGCGCGGCGTTGCGCCGAGCCCAGCTCCGAGCTGTCGTAGATCAGTGCCAGGGCGTTGCTGCGGCCGTTTTCAAAACGCTCGGCGAAATCCTCCGGAACCACCAGCAGAAGATCGTGAGCACCGCTGGTCACCAGAACTCTCGGGTCCTGCCCTGGCTCCAGGTCGATCTGCTCGATTTCGGTGTTCTGTCCTTCCAGGTAGGCCACCAGGCCAGGCGCGTGGTCAGCGCCAGCCAGGGTGAATTCAACGGTGGTATCGCTCTCGCCGAGCGCTTTGTTCAGCACGAATGTCATCATTGCGACGAACGCCAGCGGCCCGAGGAGCGCCAGGGAAAACGACGAAAGTATGGTGCGCCGGTCGCGTATGTTGTCGACGCACTCCTTCTTCAGCACGGTCCAGATGACGTTCATGTCGTCTGCTCCAGGCCGGCCAGAGCGATGAAGGCGTCTTCCAGGTCTGCGGTCTGCGCTTTCTCCCGCAGCCCCTCCAGAGAACCTTCAAACTGCACCGATCCACCGGCGATGATCACCACGTCGTCGCAGAGGTTTGCGACCTCCTGCATGATGTGGCTGGAAAACAGCACGCAGCAACCGGCCGCTTTCAGGCCGAGAATGATCTCGCGCAGGCTTCGTGTTGCCATCACGTCGAGGCCGTTGGTCGGCTCGTCGAGAAGCACATGTTTCGGGTCGTTGATCAGCGCACGGGCCAGGGCCACTTTCACTTTCTGCCCCTGAGAGAAGCCTTCAGTGCGTCGATCCGCAAAGCTGCGCATGTCCAGGTGATCCAGCAGCGATTCGATGCGCTCATCGAGCCTGGATCGCGTCATACCCTGAAGCTCACCGAAGTAACGGATGTTCTCACGGGCCGTGAGCCGGGTGTAGATGCCGGAATCGTGCGGCATGACGCCGATACTGCGTCGCACTTCCAGCGGAGATTCCACCACATTGAAGCCATTGATGGTGGCTGTGCCGCTGTCTGGCCGCAGCACGCCGGAAAGAACGCGCAGTGTGGTGGATTTGCCTGCCCCGTTCGGACCGAGCAGTGCGGTGACCCTGTTGTCGCGTGCTTCGAAGGAAACATCGGATACCGCCCGTACCTCACCGAAGTGTTTGTTGATGCCCCGCACGCTGATCATGGTCTTGGCCCCAGGGTATCGATGAAAAAGGGGAACGGTGCCAGGTTATCGAGGCACGACGCGTCGATCGCCGCGAGGTCCAGGTCGTCGACGAAGTTGCCGGCCAGGCGCGGCAGACAGCCGCGCACCACGACGCCGTGTCCCTGGCCCGGTGCGATCAGGTGTCGGCTGTTGCTGAGGCCGGGCAGCACGGCTTCACCCCAGGCCGGGGGTGTGATGGGGTCGAACTCGCCGGACAGTACGAGCACCGGCGTGTCTGCGACCACAGGTTCCAGCAGATCCTCGTGCAGATAGCCTTGCGGCCAGACCTCACAGATCTGCTCCAGGGTGTCGACCATGGAGGCCGATAGATAGGTCTCATCCAGCGCCCGGCGCCGGGACGCGCTGAGATCGAATTTCGGCGCATCCTCCGTGCACACAACGCTGTTGTGCATGCCGCTCGCCAGGCTGTCCGACAGCTGTTCCAGCGTGAGAATGGACTGAGCGGCGACCGGCGTGTAGTCGTTGTCGGTTGCCGCACGATCCAGCAACACGGGAATGATGGCAGCCGTCTCGGGGCTGTACAGCATGAAGCGCACTACGGCCGCCAGATGCTCGTAGGTGATGTCCTGATGTGTCGGTTCGCCGGTGATCGGGTGGCGAAGATGGGCTCGGATTGGGCCGGTCTCCTCGAGCTGCCGGCGCACTTTCTCGAGCGTCTCATTGAGGTCGCCAAAGTTCTCCTGGCAGAAACTGTCTGCGCTGCAGCGCGAAAACAGGCTGTCGAGCGTTTGCTGGCTGTTCTCGACTACCGGCGCCCCCAGCGCCGTACCCGGCGGCACCACACCGTCGATGATGAGTGCCCGGGTATTTGCCGGGTACCGGCGCAGATAGTGCAGCGCCACCCGCGTGCCGTAGGACACGCCGTATATGGTGAGCTGTTGGTAGCCCAGGGCCTGCCGAAGCGCCTCGATGTCTTCCACGGCCATGCTGGTGGTGTAGTAGCGGGGATCGGCGTCCAACCCCTCCAGGCATTGCATTACGGCGTCTTCAATCTGCTGCTCGCTGCCGCTGGCCGGGGTGGTGTCGTTGAGCTCCTGACAGTCGAGCCTGCTGGACAGGCCGGTGCCGCGCTGGTCCATCGCCAGTACGTCACGCTCGCGACCCATGTTGGAAAATATCGGCCAGTAGTCTGTGAGCAGCTCTATCGAGGCGCCGCCCGGACCACCGTTGATGATCAGCACCGCGTCATCCGCCGTTTTCGCGGCGGAGGCTTTCATGCGGGCGACGGTCAGCTCGATCTGCCTCGAATCCTCCGCTGCAGGACTCTCGGGGCGGGTGAACGTTGCGCATTGTGCGTAGCGACGGGCGTTGCCGGCGGTTCCTTCGAGTTCGCAGTGCTCGAATGCAGGTGCCTGGTCAGCAGCAGCTACATGCAGTGCAAAGATTAACGGAGCGAAGGCGCTGATCAGCGCCGCAAACACCTTTATGCGGATCATTCAGACGAGCCGGCCGATGCAGAACTCGTTGAGGCTGATCATGGCATCTCGTGCTTCAGATGGCGCAAGGGCGACCGCAGCATCCTGCGCGTGCTCCGCCTGGGTGAGCGCTGCCTGCCGTACGTAGGCCAGAGAACCGGTCTTCTCGAGCACACTTCGCACCTCGGAGAGCGCATCGGACTTGCCCTGTTTCAGGGCTTTTTTGACGGTGCGCTTCTGCAGCAGGGAACCATTGGCCAAGCTGTGAATGATGGGCAGCGTCAACTTGCCTTCCGCCAGGTCATCACCGGTGTTTTTGCCCATGTCGGCGCTGTCGCCGGCATAGTCCATGTAGTCGTCTACGAGCTGATAGGCCAGGCCGAAGTGCAGCCCGAAGCGGCGCAGGGCCTTGATTTCGCCGGGATCGTCGCTCGCCAGCACCGCTGCCGTGTGGGTGGCGGCTTCGAAGAGCAGCGCCGTCTTGCAGCGTATGGTTTCCATGTACTCCGCTTCAGAAAGCTCGAGCTTGCCCACGTTGGCCAGCTGCAGCACCTCGCCCTCGGCGATGGTATTGGTGGCATCAGAAAGTATGCGCAGTATTTCAGGCTGACCCAGCTCCACCATCAGCTGAAAAGCGCGGCTGTAGAGAAAATCGCCGACCAGCACGCTGGGCGCATTGCCCCAGATGGCGTTGGCTGTAGCCTTGCCGCGCCGGCGGTCGGAGCGGTCGACCACGTCGTCGTGAAGCAGGGTGGCGGTGTGCAGAAACTCGATGATCGCCGCCAGCTTGATCTGCTCTTCGCCTTGATAGGCAGCAGCTCTGGCCGCCAGCAGCACCAGAAGCGGCCGCAGACGCTTGCCGCCACTTTCGATGATATGAGCACCGATGTTCTCCACCAGCGGCACTTTCGACGTCAGCCGCTCTGGAATGAGTTCGTTCACGGCCGCGAAGTCATCGGTTACGACGCCGTAAACCCCCGCCAGCTCGGGGATTGCGGCCGCTTTTCGGCTGACATTCTGTGCCGTATTCATGGTTGAAACCGGGTCTGCCGACATAGTGCGCGTGCAGGCTCCTAACTCGTTGTAATCACTCAGCTTTGACCGTAGAATGCGCGCCTTTCTAAAAAGGGGCGGCACGCTTACGTGTGCTTCCCGGCCAGAACCCGATTGTAAACCACTCTTTCGGTAAAAAGGGGGCTTACGGGGGATGGAACCGATCAGGAGTGGCAACGAAGTGTCTTTTGCAGTTTTTGTAAGCGGTGGCAAGCAGCATCGGGTGACCGAGGGTGAAGTCGTCCGCCTCGAGAAGTTGGACATCGCCCCGGGCGAAGAGGTCGTGTTCGACAAAGTTCTGATGGTGGCAGATGGCGACGATGTGGCGGTTGGCAAACCGTACGTTGACGGTCAGGCTGTCAAAGGCGAAGTGGTGACCCACGACAAGGGCAAGAAGGTCCACATCGTCAAGTTCAAGCGACGCAAGGATTACATGAAGCGTCAGGGACACCGTCAGTGGTACACCGAGGTGAAAATCACCTCTATCGGCGCCTGAGCGCGAGGAGAGAAGTCAGATGGCACATAAGAAAGCAGGCGGCTCTACCCGCAACGGTCGCGATTCAGAATCCAAACGGCTGGGCCTGAAGAAGTTCGGCGGCCAGTTCGTGAAAGCCGGTAACATCATCGTTCGCCAGCGCGGTACGAAGTTCCACCCCGGCACCAACGTTGGCTGCGGACGTGACTACACGCTCTTCGCCACGTCAGACGGTTATGTGCAGTTTGCCACCAAGGGCAAGCTTCAGCGCAAGGTCGTATCGGTGGAGCCCGCTCAAGCAGAGCAGTAAGCTAACGTTGCTCCCGACGAAGCCCCGCCCCGAGCGGGGTTTTGTGTCTATGGGGTCCGCCTTTTTCAGGTAAGAGCCATGCAATTCATCGACGAAGCCACGATCTGGGTCGAAGCCGGTAAGGGCGGTGGCGGTGCATTGTCCTTCCGCCGCGAGAAGTACATTCCAAAGGGTGGTCCCGACGGTGGTGACGGCGGTGATGGCGGCAGCGTTTATCTGGTTGCCGACGAACAGCTCAACACGCTGGTGGATTTCCGCTTTCAGCCCCGCTACAAAGCGAAGAACGGCCAGCCTGGCGCCGGACGCAACCGCACCGGGCCGGCTGGAGACGACATCTTCGTCAAAGTGCCGGTGGGCACCACGATTCTCGATGAGGAAACCCTCGAAAACCTCGGGGACCTGACGGAAGCCGGTCAGCAGCTTCTGGTTGCTGAGGGCGGCCGTCGTGGTCTGGGCAACGCCCGTTTCAAATCCAGTACCAACCGCGCGCCCCGCAAGACCACGCCGGGCACACCAGGGGAGCAGCGGCGCCTTCGTCTGCAGCTCAAACTTCTGGCGGATGTCGGGCTCATCGGACTGCCTAACGCTGGAAAATCCACGCTGATCGGCCAGATCTCGGCCGCTAACCCGAAAGTGGCTGATTATCCGTTCACCACGCTCGTGCCGACGCTCGGTGTGGTGCGCGCTGGGCATGAGTCCAGCTTCGTCGTTGCCGACATTCCCGGGCTGATCGAGGGGGCTGCGCAGGGCCAGGGCCTCGGTGTGCAGTTTCTCCGCCACGTGGCGCGCAGCCGGGTGCTTCTACACCTTGTGGACGTTGCGCCGCCCGACGGCAAGAGTGTGCTCGAACAGCTCGAGGTGGTGGAAACGGAGCTCGAAGCTTACGCACCCTCTCTGCTCGACAAAGAAATCTGGATCGTGCTCAGTAAGGTGGATCAGGTCGATGAAGACCCGCTCCAGGGCATGCTCGAAGGAGTGCGCGAGATCTATCCTGAACGCCCTGTGCATGCCGTCTCTGCGCTCGGAGACATCGGTACCCGGGAGCTGATCAACGCGCTGATGCAATCCGTGATCGACTCGGCGCCATCGGAGTAGCCCTGCTCGATAGTAAAGATGGGACCACCTGGGAAACCAAGTAGCCAAGCCGCAGCGGCTCTCGCGGGTGAGAAAGCGACGCGCGTTCTGCAGCACACACTGCCCGGCCCAGAATAATGACAAGGAGGCATTCTTGGTGACTCGTATTCTAGGGATCGACCCCGGGCTGAATGTTTGCGGCTATGGCATTATCCAGTCACGTGGCGGCAATCAGGTTGCCTTGATCGAAGCAGGCGTCATTCGCACCAAGTCCAAAGCTGACATGCCTGCCCGACTGGCTGAGATCCACCAAGGCCTCCAAGAAATCATAGCGGCCCACTCCCCGCAGATGCTCGCCTTA
>JAUIKX010000339.1 GCA_030430515.1 Gammaproteobacteria bacterium
GGCATAGGCCTGCCGCCGATGCTCATGAGAGGAACTCAGCGCTTGCTGCTCTTCCGGAAACAATTCGTGCCAGCGATCGGCAACAGTCAGTACCACAATGATGTCATTGCTGGTGTCCGCCGGACCTTCCAGTTCGGCAGGCTGCACCTCGGGAAAGATAATCGTCAATTCAGAGCGGCTTGGCTTAACTTCGGGCCGATTGTGATCGAAGGCGGCGGCAGATACCATCTTCTGCATGTCAGAACGACCCCGCATCATACTGCTCAACGGCTCGTCGAGCTCCGGCAAAACGACGCTTGCGCAGAAGCTGCAGCAGCTGTTGCCGGAACCCTGGCAGCACATTGCGCTGGATCAGTTTCGTGATGGACTGCCGGGTCGTTACCGCGGCTTCAATTCGCCGGCAGGCAGCCCCGGCGCCTCGGGACTCAACATCGTGCCCACCCGGCGCGACGATGAAATGTTGACTGAAATTCGCTTCGGAGAGCACGGCCGTACCATGCTCTCCGGTATGCGCAGAGCCATCGCGGCGTTTGCCGAAGCGGGTAACAACGTAATCATCGACGACCTGCTGTTCGAGCCGGATTATCTGCACGACTACGCAGACGTGCTTGCCGACATCGATACCTGGTTCATCGGCGTTCGATGCAGCCTCGAAGTCGTTAACCAGCGGGAGAACCAGCGAGCCGGACGTTTCCCCGGCACGGCTGAATCCCATTTTCACGAGGTGCACGCGCACGGCCTCGACTACGATCTGGAAGTGGATACTTCCACGAACGCTCCAAGAGCCTGTGCGGAAGCGATCATCCATCGTTTGAAAACACCGCCAGTCGCGCTGCGCTCGCTGTCGAAGAGCAGCGTTGGGGCATCGCACTGATGGCAGATGCGGACGAGCTCAGAGCGCTGATCGAGAGCAGCTCGCGGATTGTGTTTTTCACCGGCGCCGGCATCAGTACCGAATCCGGTATACCCGACTTCCGCAGCCCTGGAACCGGCTTGTGGAACAAGATCAAGCCTATCCAGTTTCAGGATTTCGTCGCTTCCGAGGAAGTGCGTCAGGAATCATGGCGCCGGCGCTTCGATGGCGAACGGCAGATGGAGAACGCTGAGCCCAATCGGGGACACCTGGCGGTCGCGCACCTGATTGCCGAAGGGCGCGCTCATTGTGTGATCACCCAGAACGTTGACAACCTGCACCAGAACTCCGGCGTGCCTGATCATGCCGTGGTCGAACTGCATGGCAACGCCACCTATGCGAAATGTCTCGACTGCGATACCCGCTACGAGATGGCCGATCTGGAGCAGCAGTACCGTTCGCTTGGCGCGGTGCAACCCTGTGGACGGTGTGGCGGCATCTTGAAAAGCGCCACGATCTCCTTCGGTCAGGCGATGCCGGAGCTGGAAATGCAGAGAGCGCAGGAGGCCTGCCAACACTGTGATCTGATAATCGTTCTGGGCTCCTCTCTGCAGGTGTATCCAGCGGCAGGCTTCCCCGAGTACGCCAAACGGCTCGGCGCAGGTTTGGCGATCGTCAATCGTGAGCCGACACCACTCGATGATATGGCAGACGTCGTCATTCACGACGCCATCGGCATCACATTGAGCTATGCCGCCGGACTCAACCTCTGACGTTCAGCGCGAGGTGGCTGCCGCCGCCCGCAAGCTGATGCCCGAGTGGCGAGGCGTTGCCGTACAGGTGTTGTCCCGGCTGCCCGGGGGGTACAGCCACAACAACTACCGCTTGCGTACAGGCGATAATGAGTTCGTTCTGAGAATTCCGAGGTCGTCTTCCAGAGCTCAACGGGCGTTCGAACACCAATGGTGGCAAAGCCTGCCCGAAGGATTATCCCCCCAGCTGATTCGCTACGACCCGCAGACCGGCATCATGCTCACTTCATGGCTCGAGGGCGATCTGCTGGTACACATGAAACCGGCCCGCAACCAGGTGTGCCGATATCTTAAAAGGCTGCACCAGCAGATGCCGAAAGCCGGTCGACGCTACGACCTCCTTGCCCTGCTCGATCAATGGTTGCCGGTGGACGTACCCCCTGCGGTCACAAGTGCTTACACGCTTTTCAAAGGCGCGCGCCGGCCTCATTCGGGCTCCTGTCACAACGACCTCAACGCCTGGAACATCATCTGCTCGGGTGATCGCTGGTTCACTATCGACTGGGAGATGGCGGCCGAAAACGATCCGCTGTTCGACGTCGTCGCCCTGGCTTTCGGGCTCGGCCGAAGCACCCGATGGGCAAAGCAACTCTGCAGCGACTACCTGGGCGAGCCGGTCAGCAATGCGCGCTTTGATGCCAATCGGGTCGGTTTCTGGCTGCGGGAATACGCCTGGGCGGAAAACCAGATCGCCGAAGGCAATGATCGAACGGAGATCATCGAGCAGAGATTGACGGCGCTACAACGGCTCGAGGCCGAGGGTTGAGCGCACCGCTGCCAGGCGCCGATCATGATTCCCCCTCACAGACAGAACGCTGATCGGCTTCACCTCTTTCAGCTCTTTCAACGCGGCTTGGTATCGATCGTAAAGTCGCCACCGCTCCTCCGGGTGCTCGCGGAGCGGGTCAGGCTCCCAGGGCATATCGGGTGCGCACAGGACATAGAGCCTTGGTGTCTGCGCGTCAAACAGAGCTTCGAGTGCGTCTGACCAGCCACCGAAACGTTCCTGCATCCATATGCGGATGACGAGCAGGTCGGTGTCGAGCACCACCCACTTACTGTCGCTGCTCAGCGCCTGAGCTTCGAGCGCGGCCTGGGCGAATGCGATGCGCTCGACGTCCTCTGCGTCATAGCCCTGCCCGGGAGAGAGCATCCGTCTGGCCACTTCCGGCACCAGAGGCGCATTGAGCATATGCGCTACCGACTCGGCGAGCGTCGTCTTACCGCTGCTTTCCGGGCCTGTCACGCAGATGATTCTGTTACTGCTCACGCTCGCTGCTCTTCCATCGTCCGCCACCACGCACGCCAGCCCCAGACAGCCATGAGCAGATAGAGGCCGTAAAGCGCCGCATACAGATAGAGGCCTTTGTAAACGTACATGGCGGTGGCGATGACATCGACCACCCACCAGACGATCCAGTTCTCGATGTACTTTCTTGCGGTCATCCACATGGCCGCAAAGCTCAGCACGGTAGTGGTCGAATCCCACACCACCAGA
>JAUIKX010000340.1 GCA_030430515.1 Gammaproteobacteria bacterium
CTGAACACCCTGGCGGCCGTATGCGGGGTATTTCTCCTGCGCCGCCAGGGTATCCACCGACCGTTTACCATGCCGCTCTACCCCGCCCCGCCGCTCATATTCATCGCCATCACCACCTGGACGATGGTCTACCTGCTGCTCGAACGGCCCGCCGAAGCGCTGTGGGGATTCGGCATCGTGCTGGCCGGCACCCTGTTCTGGGCCGCGAGCCGCGGTCGCTACTGACCCATGCGCTTGCGCATCTCCTCCAGCGCTCGACGCAATTGATCGGCGCTCTTGCCCGCATCTTCCTCACCGCCAGACGACCGCTGTCCGCCGCCCAGACCAGGGATCCGCAGGCCACCAAGATTCATCGGTTGCATGTTTTTCGGCACTTCGAAAGCGCTGGCTGGCTGCGGTTCCATCTTCAGATCGTGCAGCACCATATTCAGCCGCTCACCCTTGCCGCCGCTGTCGTAGGTCATGTCCATGCGCAGTGGCACACCATCGTCGCTCACCCAGATGAAGCCTTCGCCGGCACCATTGCTGTCCGAAAAGCGTGCGCGGAACTTTGTGGCGTCAAGGCCGTTTACCGCCTCGCGCCCCACACGAGTGACATCCGACACCTGGGTGTCGCCGCGTGCCTGGCGCATGGCCTCGGACATATCCGTCTCCCGGTACATGTTCATGGGAAACATCAGCATGTAAGCCTTGTCCAGGTCCTCGCGGATGATCACGCCACCTTTCACGCCCTGCTGTTCGAACTCCATGTAGGTTTTCTGCGGCGCCCGTCGCTCCACGAACTCCACGGTGCCTTGACTCGATTCCATGACCCGCCGGCCGCTGTAGGAGGCGTTCATGTCGATGCCGAGCTCATCGGCCCATTCGGCGTAGCCGTAGGTGGCCGATACTTCGGGAGCAATGACCAGCAGCAGAGCCGCCAGCAGAAGGCTGAGTCGAACCATGAAAAACTTCCTGTCGTTTCTGAAATGCGGTCCAAGTCTACTCAATGAACCTGAGTGTCTTCCACCGTGCTCGAAGCGCAACCCGCGCGCTCCAGACAAAATCGATGACCAGTTATGTGACAGCTTTCGCAGCACCCGGGCATAGCGTGACGATGCCCGCACCCTGGTGCGGGTAGAACCGCTAAGATAGATGGTGATTCTTACAGACGGGCGACACGGAGCAGCGCCGACATGCAGGCAATGGACCTACAGACCACTTTCTTGAAGGCACCTCAGCGTCCGCTATGTCGTTGTTGAGCCTCGCAAACCGCGTGTTGGGCAAGGCGGGCCTGCACCTGTCGCGCGCGCAGCCGCTCTGGTACAACCCGGCCTGTGTCACCCTGACACCCGAGGGTGCAGCGCGTGGTCGCGTACTCCTGGCATATGTCGTCGCACCATTCTTAAGCAATCGCGGGCCATCCAGCAGCCACACCCATCACGGCGAGTCGCAACTCATGGCTGACGTGTGGCTGCAACGTGGATTCATTGTCGACGTCATTGATTACGACAATCCTGCTTTCATACCAGAGCACCGATACGACTACTTCGTATCCGCGCGAACCAACATTCAGCGCATCCGCGCCCGATTGAATGAGGACTGTCACTGCATCGTGCACCTGGACACCTCCCACTACACCACCAACAACCGGGACGCACTGGCACGGGTAGTCGGCTGCCAAGCGCGCCGCGGCGTGGACCTTTTCGGCAGCGTGAGAATGATCGAGGTAAACGCCGGAATAGAAGCCGCCGACGTCGGTGTTCTGCTGGGCAACGAGGAAACTGCCAGCACGTACGCCTACGCCGGCAAACCGCTCTACCCGCTCAATGTCCCGGCGGTGGTCGACTTACCCTGGGAAGAAAATAAAGACTTCGGTGCCGCACGAAGCCGGTTTGTCTGGCTCGGCAGCGACGGCGCTGTTCACAAGGGGTTGGATCTGGCGCTCGAAGCCTTCGCAAAGCTTCCAGAGTGTCATCTGACCATCTGTGGTCCGATCGATCGGGACCCAGCGTTCTGCGCGGCCTACGCCGAAGAGCTGGCACTACCCAACATCGAGCAGCTCGGCTGGGTGGATGTCAGCAGCGACCAGTTCGCGCGCCTGGTGGCTACGAGCGCTGCGCTGGTCTACCCGTCCTGTAGAGAAGGGCAAGCCGGCGCAGCAGTCAACTGCATCCGTGCCGGGCTGATCCCGATCGTCAGTCGCGAGACGGGCGTTGACGTAGACGGGTTCGGCACGCAGCTCGCAGACTGCCAGGTCGATACCATTGTCGAGGCCGTGAAAGCCGTCTCGCAAGCTTCGCCAGAGGCGCTGTACACTCGCGCCCGAGCGACGTGGGAACACGGACAGACGCGATTCGGCCACGATGCCTACCGGCAACGCTACGGCGCTATCGTCGATCGGCTCACCAGCAGAAACACGGAAGACTGACATGGTCAAGCTCACTTCACTCCCCGCAGCCGGTATTCGTCGTGTCCGTTATCTGGTGAACAGTCGTCGATGGCGTAAGGAGCAGACCGCAAAGCTCCAGCCTCACATTCGGCCGGATGACGTGTTTTTCGTGGGCCACCCGAAGTCGGGAAACACCTGGCTGGGATATATGCTCGGCCTGCTGGTCAACCCCGACAAGATCGAAGAGATCACAACCGCCACCATGGGCCAGTACATGCCCGTGATCCACGCCAGCGATCAGCGGATTCCCGAGTTTGAGCACCTGCCCAGCCCACGCATCTTTCGCAATGAAGGGCCGCGCTTTCCCGACATCTATCCGAAAACACTGTACGTAGTGCGCGATCCGCGCTCTGTGCTGGTGTCCTACTATCATCACTGCAAACACGATACGAGCCGAGAGAACTGGACTCTGGACGAGTTTGTTGACGAGATGCTCGAGCACGGCTGCATCCGCGAGCTTGAACCGTTTGTCGTGCGCTGGGATGTTCAGGTTCTCGACTGGCTGCAACGTCAGAAGTCGCAACCCGTGCATGTGGTGCGCTACGAGGACATGAAAGAGGACTGTCTTGGCGAGCTGCGCAAGGTCGCCGCTTTTGTTGGCGTTGACGCCTGCGAAGCACTGCTCGAGCGAGCTGTGCAGCGCGGCGATTTTTCGTCTATGCGCAAACAGGAAGAGAAATACGGCGCGGAGACCTTCCCCGGCGAGAAAGGCAAGAA
>JAUIKX010000341.1 GCA_030430515.1 Gammaproteobacteria bacterium
CCCATTCCTGATTCGGATCAGCCAGCTCGGCCAGCCCCTGATAGTTGGTGAACCCATGACCGCGCACATCGGTGCCGTTGTCTAGGATCAGCCACTCGCAGTCGACGGTGAAGCCGTCTTCGGACGCTTCAGCCGGCGACAGAAATCTCAGTACGAGAAGAGGCATCGGGTCTCCTGAAAATGTTTACTCATCGGTGGACGCCGCCAGCGCCAGACGGCTGGTGAAATCTCGGCCGAAGTTCCGCTGCATGATCGCAACCTGACCATTGGTCGGTTCTCGATAGGCCAGCGAAGACAGTATGGTAACCGCTTCGCCGACCTGAGCGTGCACGTCGATGCGAAAATACTGGCTTTTCACGCCCATCAGCGGAGCAGCTGGCGCAAGCACAGGATATGCGGAGGTGAGCTCGTTCGGGTCAGCAAATGCCCGCGACTCTTCCTCGAGGCCCGCCAGGTCCGTCGGCGTGACACCGCTCTGCAGTGCCGCGATCAGCTCGATCGGCGCTGTGTTGATGTTGTAGACGTTGCTGGCATCGTCGGCAATGACGCACGTCAGCGCCCGGAGCTGATGGATCTGCTCGGTTTCCAGATCGGCGAGCAGGTGAATTTCCGAGAGATCGTAGATCGGCTGATCGGCTGACCTGTACGGCGGATCGGCCACCTCGTAGTCACGGCTTTCGGCGCTCGTCACATGATCGACATCGGAATTGGCATCCACCCAATCCTGGACCAGGTAGCTGATGCGAATGGCATCAGGCACACCCGCGTTCAGCAGCATGCGCTCGAGTATCTGTCGTGCCGCGTTGTCTACGACGGCGTTGAGATTGAAGCAACCATTCAGATCGCTCACCTGCACTTCAACATAGCCCCCTTCATCCACTTCGAAGGGCGGAATGGACTGGGCCCATACTTCGCCGAGGTGGTCGATGTCCGGGCTGTCCTTGAAGTCCTGCTGCAACGCGACACGCGCCAGATCTTCAGCCCCCAACGCATAGTTGAGCGCGAGGTCCGCTTCGAAGTGGTTGCGGCTCTGGGCGATCAGAAGCGCATGGTTGCTGCTCATACGCACAGCAAGGGCCGCAAGCACCGCGAAGATGAGCAGCACCGCCATCAGGGCCACTCCTCGCTGCTTAGCCCCCATAGGGCAACTCCCAGATCCGCTCCACGAGGCCGTACGGCGGCAGTTCCATGCGAAGCATGATGGCTTTCATCTCGACCCCCGTACCGGGCAGGAACGAATGCGTATCCCCGGCTTCGTCGATGATCAGGAACTCGGCGCTTTCGACATTCTCCAGCAGTGTCTGCTCGAAGCGTCGGCTGTCCGGCACCTGATCGAGCACGTTCCAGTAGTAGCGTTTCAGCTCGTCATCATCAAAGACGTACGCAACGCGCTGGAGCGTGGATCTTCGTTGCTGCAGGGGATTTCGCCAGCCGTTGCGGGTGAATTCAAGCAGCCCGTCGTTGTCGATCAGCAGCGCATCCCGGGGATCGCCATAGCCGCCTTTGATCTTTCGCGGCACGAACTGCATGACGTCGCGTTTGATGACGCGCATGGCCCGCTGTATCTCGATCAGCCGCGCGCCTCGCTCACTCAGCACTGCGTGATGATCGACAATCCGCCCTACAAGCTGCGAGCTGATAACGCCGATGACCGCAAAAATGGCCAGCGCCACAAGCATCTCCAGAAGTGTGAATCCCCTCTTCTTTCCGCGGACAATCATCGCGCGAAGAACGCAGAGATGTGGTCAAGCGGGCCGATGGGTGAACCGCGTTCGAGCTCGAACACATCGACCTCGATGCGGCGCAGCTCAGGCTGTGTGGTCTGCTTGATTTCGGTGCGCACCTCCCATCGGCGGCCCGCCATATCCACTCTCTGCGTATCCCGGCCTGTGGGCGGCGTACTTGCACGCTGACGCAGGTCAAGCTTGAGACGTACCAGATGATTTTCACCCACCCAATGTGCGAGCTGCCGGCGCTCTATGCTGAATGTCTGGTTCGACACACCGCTGACGCTGCTGGATACGACGATACCCGCCATGGCCACGACAACCAGAGCCACCAGCATTTCGATGAGCGTAAATCCGCTAGATTTCATCGGTCTCATCCTTCACGAGGCGCACGCGGCTGAGACCATCGGACGAGATACGCAGAGTCTGGCCTTCCCACTCCGGCTCAAACGCGAGTTCAAATGGCGTGACCTCGCCGGACGAAAAAATCAGCAGGTTGGGTTCGTCCTGCTCCTCATCCGCATCGCCCGTTTCGTCAGCCGAATCCACAACAGGCAGCTCAAAACCTTCTGTCTCGAGTTTGAGATGGATGTTTTCGGGCATCCTCACCGGGGCAAGCGGCCGCTCCGACTGCTCGACCCAGGCGGCCTGATAGGGGTCGAGCTCCAGGAAACGGTAGCCGTCTTCATCGACCAGCAGCCCCCACTCGCGGTTGCGCTGCAGCGCGTTTGAACGGGCCAGCTCCATGCGCAGCGCGGCTCGTTCTGCTTCGCCGCGAAGTTCCTGATCCAGATTGGCGCCCGTAAACGACAGGGCGACGACAGATGCCAGAATGCCGATCAGCACCACGACCACCAGCACCTCGATCAGCGTGAAACCGCGCATCACGTTGCGACCGGGCGCTCGACGCTCAAAGGTCCGCGAAATCGATGTCAGCGTCTGCGCCTTCGCCCCCTTCTACGCCGTCGGCACCGAGACTCATCAGCACAAACCGTGAACCGTTGCGTTCATAGATATAGGGCGAGCCCCAGGGGTCGGTGTTCAGCTTGGCGATGTAACCATCGGGATTGTAGTTCTTGGGCTCCGGGAAACCTGAAGGCTTCGACACCAGCGCTTCCAGCCCCTGCTCGGTGGATGGGTAGTTGAAGTTGTCCAGACGGTAGACATCCAGCGCGGCCGCAAGCTGTCGAAGGTCGGTCTGAGCCGCGGTCATACGGGCCTGGTCGGGCCTCGACATCAGGTTCGGCACGATCACCGCACCGAGAATTCCGAGTATCACCACGACGATGAGAATCTCGATCAGCGTGAAGCCCGCTGTTTGACGTGTGTTGCGCATGGGATGCTCCTTGAGTTACCGGTCAGATCGCCGTGTTCATATTCAGAATGGGTAAGAGGA
>JAUIKX010000342.1 GCA_030430515.1 Gammaproteobacteria bacterium
AGCCAGGAGCTGGAGCGGCGATTGAACTCATGAGCAACGCATTCATCGGCATAGACACTACACGGCACCTCAGTGCCGTGGCCCAGGCCTGCCCCGAGGGTTGGCATGTGGCATTGTGCGCCGATGGCAAACTCCTGGATTGCACGGACGATGGATCTGCACAGGAGGTTTTCACAAGCCTTCAGACGCAGGCCGTTGCACTGAGCGAAAGCGAATCTCAACAAGCCGTGGTGGGCGAGTTGTGGGTGCATTTGTTGCCCGTGGTAGACCATCTGCGTGCCTGCCTGGGCACGGTGCTCGTCTATGGCAGGCACGGAGCCGATCTCGAAGCCGTATACGGCCGGGTGAGTCTGCT
Source organism: Gammaproteobacteria bacterium (assembly GCA_030430515.1). Lineage (GTDB taxonomy): Bacteria > Pseudomonadota > Gammaproteobacteria > Pseudomonadales > Azotimanducaceae > SYFY01. Next base: position 356 of record JAUIKX010000342.1, read on the forward strand.
GGTGGAAAGCCTGCAGAACGAGGTGACCCTGAGCATGGAGCTGTCGGATATGGCCGATGAGCTCAACCGCCGTCACGAAGAGCTGAACCTGATCTATAACACCAACGAGCAGCCGGACGACGAAGCGGACGACGAGGTCATTCTCGAAAACATCGTCGAAAACGTGGTGGACTACCTGGAGGCAGAGCTGGTGCTGCTGAGCGTGCCGAGCCGCAACGTCTGGGTGTTGCAGGGGGCGCACGGTGTGGATCTGAGCGTTCACCATCGGCTTTTGGAGGATAGCGAGCCGGTGGTTCTCGACTGGCTGAAGAAGAACCGCCAGCCATTGGTCATCAATAGCACCGAAGAGGCTCAGGAGCTCCAGTTCGAGGGCGAACTACCGTTTCGAATGCTGGTCGTTCCGGTTACCAACGACCGCGAGGAAATCATTGGCGGCCTGGCTTTGTGCCGTGTGGCGGACGGGGCGCGCATCGTCAACAGCGACAAGAATCTGCTCACCGCACTGTCGCGGCGGATAGGCAAGGTCATTCAGGTGAGCTTCGACCCGCTCACCGGGCTGCCGCGGCGCATGAAATTCGAGCGGATGCTCGACCGTGCCATCAGTGGCCTGATGACGAATCGGGAACAGCATAGCCTGCTGCACGTCAATATCGACGGGCTGAGCAACGTCAACGAGCAGTTCGGCGTGCGAACGGGTGATGCAGCCATCGAGCTCGTCTCCAAGCATCTTGCGCAGCTTGGCAGATCGGCAGATGTCTGCGGCCGCGTAGGCGGCGATGAGCTGAGCCTGCTGCTGCTCAACTGCAACCAGACTGTGGCGCTTGATAAAGCCGAAGTGCTGCATGATGTTCTGGCTCGACAGCCCTTCCTTGTGGGCCGCACGCGGCAGTCATTGCGGGTGAGTATTGGTGTGGTATCGGTCGGCCGCGGCGCTACCGCTACGGAGGCCATGACCAAGGCGAGCGTTGCTTGTGGTATTGCCAAGGAGCGCGGCGGCAATGTTACTCAGGTGTACGAAGCGGCCTATGAAAAAGTCACGCAGAAACGCGAAGAAGTTCGTCTGCTGACACTGGTGCATCAGGCGCTTGAGCGCGATGACATGTTCCAGCTCTACGCGCAGCCCATCATACCGCTGCAGGTGGATGAGGCGGCACCGCACTTTGAGGTGCTGCTCCGTCTGTTCAGTGAGGATGGGGAGTTCATTTCCCCGGTGGACTTCATCCCGGTGGCAGAGAAACACTCTCTCATGCCGGCGATTGACCGCTATGTCGCCAGAAACGCCATTGCTGCTCTCGGACGGTCCGGCATTCTGGAACATCTGCCTGGCACCGTATGTTCCGTCAACCTGTCTGGCCAGAGTTTCGGTTCCGACAGCGTGCTCGAAGACCTGCAGTCCATACTCAGCCAGCACGGTGTGCCGGCGCACAACATCTGCTTCGAAGTAACGGAAACCGCGGCGATATCAGACCTGGGCGGTGCGCAGTACCACATCAACAACACACGCAAGCTGGGTTGCCATTTCGCGCTGGATGATTTCGGTGCAGGTTTGAGCTCGTTTACCTACCTGCGCGTGCTGCCGCTCGACTACGTGAAGATCGACGGCTCGTTCGTGAAAGATATGCTCACCGACGATATCGCGCGTACCATGGTTCAGGCGATTCATAACGTCGGCCATGCCATGGGTCTGCAAACCGTGGCCGAATACGTGGAAACCGACGACATTGCTGAGGACCTCAAGCGTCTTGGCATAGACTACGGTCAGGGGTTTGGGCTGGGCAAACCGGTGCCGATGGCTGGATACCTCGAGCGGTATGCGCATCGGGAGCGCCGGATCCATGGCTGAACCCGCCGCCAACGCAGACCCTGTCATTCTGCGAAACTCCAGCGCTCATGCAGCGCAGCTCCGGCCGACGTTTCCTCTGCTGGATGACAAGCAGTTCGAGGTTGTAAAGAGAGAGGTAGCGCGGTGCGTCAAGGATCGTGATCTGCGCATCGTTCTGGAACTGACCGCTACCCGCACCATTACCTCAGCTCTGCTCGAGTTTCTTCTGGATATCAACGACGCGCTTCGCGCGCGCGGTGGCTGGCTGCAGATTGCCAAGCTCAATGCGGTGTGTGCAGAAGTGTTTCGTATCACCGGTGTCGACAAGATGATCGCGCTGTTGGATGTGGACAGCTTGCAGACACCGCAGTTGCCGGTGCAGAAGCAGCGCCTCGGCGACATACTTCTGGCACGCGGCCTGGTCACGGAAGAGCAGATCGAAGAAGCGCTGGAGATACAGAAGCAGCACGGCAAAAAGCTCGGTGAGATCCTCATCGCCAAACGCTGGGTTACCGACCAGGATGTTCTTGCTGCGCTGTCGGGGCAGCTTTCCATCCCGCAGGTGAGCCTGCGAGCCGGCTTGTTCGATCCCGCGGTAACCCGCGTGCTGGACACGAAAGCGGCGAAACGGTTGGCGGCCATGCCGTTGTTCAAAGTGCGTGGCGAGCTGACGGTCGCCACGCCGAACGCACAGAATGTACCGGTGCTCAAAGAGATACAGGATCTCACCGAACTGAAGGTGCGCGCTGTGTTTGCGCCTCGCGAGAAGGTGCTGGACTACGCCTCTCAGTCCTCCGAGACCACGGAACTCGGTATTGAGCTCCTGGATACGGAAAACGCTGATCTCGAACTGGTCGAGGCGCCTGAGGACAACTTCAGCGTCATCGACGAGATTGCCTCCGGCAGCCCGGTCGTCAACCTCACCAACTCGCTGATTCA
>JAUIKX010000343.1 GCA_030430515.1 Gammaproteobacteria bacterium
CAGCTCCCCGGCATGCAGATCCAGATCAGCACCGGTAAGCACATCGATTCGGGTCTCACCCTGCTGGTAGGCTTTCGAGATCGCCCTGGCGGTCAGCACATCATTCATGCGCCAACACCAGCGCAGGGCGTAGTCGGGATGCCCGCCAGGCAGGGAAAACGGTCGCCAGAGCGGTGAGCAGCAGGCTCACGCCCACGATTGCGAGCACATCGGCCATCCGCACGTGTACCGGCAGGTAGCCGATGAAGTATTCGGTCATCAGATCCGTCTCCAGAAATCCTGTAAAGAATGCATACGCGTCGGGCAGGGCCAGGCTCACGAGCACGCCAACGGCTACTCCGAGCCCGATCGCCACTGCACCCAGCAGCAGCCCCATGATCACAAAAATGCCGACGATTTTCGGCGTTCGGCTGCCGAGCGTTCGCAGCACGGCCACATCGGTACTGCGTTGATCGACCACCATGACCAGGCCGGAAATGAGGTTGAATGCTGCAACACCAACCAGAAAGGACAGCAGCACGAACATCGTCAGTTTCTGGGTGAGTATTGCCTGCAGAAGATTACCGGGCGTGCGGGTCCACGGACGCACGAGGACTCCCCCCTCCAGGAAGGCCGCATCCACCGCCTGGTAAGCGCCATCGATGTCAAAGAGATCAGCCAGCCGCATCTGATAACCGGAAATCCGCTGGCCCATTCTGAAAAGACGTCGAGCATCGTCAATATGCACGTAGACGTTTCGTGCATCCGTCTCGGAACTCGTATCGACGATTCCCGCCACCTCGAAACGGCGCTGGCGCGGCAGCAGCCCGACAGGCGTTACCGTTGCGGTCGGCACGACGATATTCACGGAGTCGCCCTGTCGCACATCCAGCCGGCGTGCCAGACGGGCACCGAGCAGCACCTTGTAGCTGCGATCGGAGAGATCACTATCAAGGCCATCTGCGGCATAGTCGAAGAGGTCCGAAACATCCGCATAGGTCGCCGGGTCAATGCCGTTGACTGCAACACCCGCGACTTTCCCAGTGGCAGACAGCAGGGCCGGCTGCTGGATGAAGGGAGTGACCCCCGACACTTCCTGGCGTTGCCGCAGCAATTCCGGAGCGCTGGGGTGCGGGTGCATGCCGCCGGTTCTGAACACGCTCACGTGCGGCACGACCCCCAGCACACGCTCTTTGAGCTCGCGCTCGAAACCATTGACCACGCTCACGACGATGATCAGTACGCTGATGGACAACGCGAGGCCGACTACCGCCGCCAGGCTCACCGAAGACATGGAACCGTGCCGGCTCCAGCCGTATCGGGCAGCTACGCTCAGACTGAAAGCCAGGACATCGATGAAACCCGAACGGGTGGGAGTGCTCATGGGCGCGCAATGTTACGGGGAGCGGCCGCTCAAGGCCAACACAACAACCTGGCAACCAGCGCACAGCAATTTCTGCACGAACGCCTAGACTCCAGTAAGGCAATTTCCGAACGGCAATCTCATGTCTGAACATGTGCAACTGGAATCCACACTGATCGACGAACGCCGAGGCACCTGGCGATGTGACCAGGAGCTGCCGATGCGCTGGTGCCGGTTACCCGCCTGCGTGGATGGAGAGACTTTGGCGAACGCTGTGGGCCTGACCGACTGGTACCGAAGGGACAACGCCCTGGCTGAGCTGGAAGACCCTCTGAACGCCGCCATCAGCCAGATATCCGATGCGGCGACGGCCAGCGCGATACGTACGCTGTTCTCGGCCGTCCAGCGGCTGACGACCCCTGCTGAGAACGAAGCGCCGGGCAGGCTGACACCGATGAACCTTTCAGTCGACGGCATCAGCTTCACCGTCCCTGAAGCGGAAACGCACATGGAACCCGGTGACTGGTTGGGGCTCGTCATCACCCTGCCAGGTGGCTATCCGCTGATGACTTGTGTCGAGGTCATCTGGGTTGGGCACGCCAATGAACACCTTCACATCGGCGGCCGTTTCCACCACGTCCACGACCGTGCCGCCAAGAAGCTTGCTCGTCACATGCTTCTCAGCAGCACCCACTAGAACCTGTCAGGCAACCGCTTCGCTGCTGAGGCCCCCTGCCCGCTTGATCGCGGCGGCCGCATCCAGCGCGGCAACTCTGTAGCTTTCGGCATAGGTCGGGAAGTTGAAGATATTCTCGATGAACGTATCGATCGTCGCATCGAAGATCATGGCCATCTGGCCGATGTGCACGAGTTCCGTAGCAAAGGCGCCGACGACATGCACGCCGAGCACCTTGCGATCGGCACCGACTACGAGCTTGAGCATCCCTTCCTGAGATTGAGCGATATGACCGCGGGCAATCTCCGCGAAGTACGCACGCCCGACCACTACGCCCTCATGGCTCTCTCTCGCTGCGGCTTCGGTGATACCGACGCAGGCCATTTCAGGCACCGCGTAGATGCCGGTGGGAATGAGATCGCCGATGTGGCCAGGCTCGATACCCAAAAAATCACAGGCGACCCGACGCCCCTGCTCCATGGAAGCCGAGGCCAGAGATGGCGGCCCGACGACGTCACCCGCCGCATAGATGTGGGCAACATTGGTCCGGCCGCTTTCATTCACTTTCACGAGCTGCCGATCGTTCACTTCCACGCCGGCATTTTCGATGCGCAACCCGGCGATCTGCGAGACCCGTCCGAGGGCGCACATTGCCTTGTCAGTCTTGATCACCGAGCCGTCCGCGAAGGTGCTGATCACTTGGCTGATGCCATCGAAGCGCACATCCGTTACGTCGGCCTCGCCGATGAATACGCCGCCATGGCGTTCGAAGTAAGCCAGAAAGCGGTCCGTGAGGTCTTCATCGAGAAAGCCCAGCGGTCTCGGATATCGATCGACCAGGGTCACCTGGACCCCCAGCATCGCAAAAATCGACGCGTACTCACAAGCGATCACACCGCCTCCAAGAACCAGCATGGTCTGTGGCAGATAGCTCAGCGACAGAATCGAATCGCTGTCGTAAATATTCTCGTGATCGATGGCCACGTGATCAGGCAGACGCGGCTTGGAGCCCGTGGCGATCACCACATTGTCTGCTTTGTACGTCGAGATCTTGCCGTTGGTATGGCGGACACTGAT
>JAUIKX010000029.1 GCA_030430515.1 Gammaproteobacteria bacterium
ATTCCTCACCACGCTCCTCACGGATTTCTTCGACAGTCATCCCAGACCACAGACCACAGTCCCGCTCCATCAACACCTCCTCGTAGTCGATCGGCGCTTTGAGACGGCTGTTGAGGATATATGCGGTTTCGCGGGTGCGCCCTGAGGGGGAGCAGAGAATGTGATCGACCCCACCGAGGCGATCGATCACTTCGGCATGGCGGCCCGCCTGGACCTTACCCTCATCGCTGAGCGGAGAGTCCAGGCGACCCTGCATACGACTCTCGAGGTTCCACAGAGTTTGCCCGTGGCGGATGATGAGCAGCTCCAGTGACATATGCGCCTACGTAACTCCGGCCTCAGCCGTCACCTTCGGTACGATAGTCGCCGAATTCCTGGTCCCGCTTGCTCAGCGCCTTATTCAGATTCTCTCGCAGCTCGGCCAGGTGCGCCTGGGTGCTCTTGGTGTAGGTTGCCAACGCCTGCAGTTCGGTACCCGCGCGAATCCCGGCCCGGATGCCCATGGCGTCCATCTGCCTGTGCACCGCGCGCTTGTTGATCTGCTGGATGTCGGTCGGCACTTTGGCTACACGCTCCGCGATGTCGAGCACTTCCGCTTCGAGGCTTTCCTCGGGAAAAGCACGGTTGGCAAAACCGCTCTCTACCGCCTCCAGGCCCGACATATGGTCGCCGGTGAGCATCAGCTCCATGGCCCGCCTGAGACCGACGAGCCAGGGGTAAAACTGATTGTCTGGGGGACTGATGGAGCGCACCACCGGGTAGCCGATCTTCGCATCTTCCGCCACGTAGACGAGATCACAAGCCGTAGCGAGCTCCGTACCGCCCGCCAGACAGTAACCGTGCACCTGAGCAATGATTGGCTTGGCCATGTCCCACATGTGCAGGAACCCTTCCACCACGTGCCGGGGCCAGTTGGCCAGGCCGCCTGCGGTGTAGTACGGCTGATCGCGCGCAGTGTTCGAGGCAAGATCATAGCCGGCCGAAAAACACGACCCAGCCCCTCGAATGACAATGACACGAATGTTCTCGTCACAATCGGCGTCCTCCAGCGCGTGAAACATCTCCGCGCGCAGCTCGTTGGACAACGGGTTGCGTTTTTCAGGCCGGTTCAGCGTGATGCGCCGAACCTGCGGCCGGGGCTCGTCGACGATGATCTTCTCGTACGTCATGACTGGAAGCTGAACTCGCTGGCCCGGAACGCATTGAACGTTCGTTCCAGATCTTCTGCCGTCGCTGCCATCGGCGCGATGATCGAGGTGTGAACGCCGCCTTCGGCATCTTCGCGGATGCGCGCACGCACCTCGTCTTCGGTACCGATGATGGCGATCTCATCGATCAGCTCGTTGCTGAGCGCGCCGGAAGTCTTCGCCCGGTCTTTGGCCGCCCAACCTTCGGTGATCGTATCGGCTGCGGAAGAGTGGCCCGCCCAGGCGAGAAACTTGTTGTATACCGGCGTGGCGTAGTACGGCGCGAACGCGGCGCGGAACGCATTGCGACCGGCTTCTTTATCGTCGGTCACGAGTACCATCGCGCGGTTGACGATCTCCACGTTCTGCCAGTCTTTGCCGGCTCGCTCTGCGCCGATCTTCACATGCTCCATCATCTTCGGCAGCGCGCTCTTGGGCCAGAGGTTGAAAATCACCCCATCGCCGAATTCGGCGGCCATCTCGATCATCTTCGGTCGCAGCGCTGCGAGATAGATCGGTGGTGGGTTGTCCATGGGCGCCTGCCGATAGCCGTGACTCTTGAGCGTCACCCCATCGAAGTTGGTCTTCTCACCTTTGAGCATCTGCCGGACCAGCTGCGCCGTTTCCTTCACCCGCGTTACCGGTTTTTCGAGAGGAATGCCGTTCCAGGCGCCCATGATGGTCTGACTGGAACTGCCCAGCCCCATCACGAAACGGCCAGGGAGCACCTGACCGATGACGTTGGCGGATGCGGCGAGCACCGAGGGCGACCGCGTGTAGACCGGCGTCACCGCCACGCCGATCCGGATGGAGGTCGTGTGATGCGCCACCGCCGCGATCTGCGTGAGGGTGTCCGGCGCACCGGCATCAGAGAACCAGGCGTCAGGAAAACCGTTATCTTCCGCCCACTTCAGGCGAGCCACTGTCTGCTCGATCTTCGGGCCACCCGGCAGGGTGACCGCTACGCGTTTCTGGAGTGCCATGGTGCCCCCTAGAGCATTTCTTCAGCGATGAGGGTCAGCGCTTCAGGCTGCTGCGAACCGATGAGCATGCTGCCCACCTGGCCGTTGGCGTGCGCTGCTTTCCAGCGCTGCAGACGCTCGCGGATGCGATCGGCGGGACCAACGAGATGGCAGGCATCAATGAGCTCTTCGGGTACCGCGGCCATGGCCTCGTCTTTCTTGCCGGCCAGGTACAGATCCTGAATCTTGATCGCTGCTTCCTCGAAACCGAGACGCTTGGCGTAATCGTTGTAGAAGTTCTTGTCGCGCGCGCCCATGCCGCCGATATAAAGCGCCATGCTGCCGCGGATCGGCATCATGCACTGCTCCACATCATCACCGACGATGCAGGTAACGAACGGTGCAATGTCGAAGTCCGTGCGCTGACGTCCGCCGGCCGCCAGGCCTTTGTTGATGGGCTCGTCGAACACGCTGGCTTTTTCCGGGTCCATCCAGATGGGGAAGAAGCCGTCGCAGACCTCCGCAGCCGCAGCGACACCGGCGTTGGTGATGTTGGCGGCATAGATCGGCAGCTCTTCCTCGCAGTGCAGAATGCTCTTGAGCGGCCGGCCCAGACCCGTCGCGCCTTCACCGGTGTAGGGCAACTGGTACTGAGAACCTTCGAACGTCACCGGCCCTTCTCTCGAAATGATCTGGCGGACGATCTTCACGTACTCCTTCAGGCGGGTGACCGGTTTGCCGTAAGGCACGCCGTGCCAGCCTTCCACCACCTGCGGGCCGGAAGCACCGAGACCCATGATGAAGCGACCACCGGAGAGTTCCGCCAGGGTCATCGCCGTCATGGCCGCCATGGCCGGCGAACGGGCGGGCATCTGCATGATGGCCGTGCCGACTTTGATCTTGGTGGTTTGAGCGAGAATCCAGGCCGCAGGCGTCACCGCGTCTGAACCGTACGCTTCCGCCGTCCAGATGGAATCGTAACCGAGGCTTTCCGCATGGCGGATGTTGTCGATCGGGATGCTCATCTTGCGTCCGCTGTAACCGCCGATAATGCCTAGTTTCATAGTGCCCCCTTTAAAGACGAAAAAATCTCAATGAAAAATATCTGATGGCCACGAGATTACCGAAGCGCGCTGCAACTTGCACACGCCTTAGGGAACCTCTAATTCAGAGCAGCGCCGGATTGAGCTGCCACACCGAGTAGTTCAGGAACGAGGCAAAGCCCACCCAGAGCAGATACGGCAGCAGCATGATTGCAGCCGGTCGATCCAAAGCGCTGAACAACCGGATCAACCAGACCAGACAGGCAATCAGCACGAGTATGGTGAGAAACGCCGGTCCGCCGAGGTGCCAGACAAAGAACACCCACGACCAGAGCGCGTTAACGCCGAGCTGAACGCAGAAAAGCCCCAGCGGCAGCTTCGCTGAAGCCCAACCGTGGGTTCGCCACACGCGCCAGGCAGCAACGGCCATGAGCACGTACAGCGTCGTCCAGACGGGGCCGAAGAGCCAAGCCGGCGGTGCCCAGCCTGGCTGCTGCAGGGCGCCATAGAACGCTTTCGCCTCCACGGACGCGATGGACCCGAGTGCGGCGGCGACAAAGGTCACCGCCAGCCAGCCCAGCAGACCGAAGAGTTTCCGCCTCATGCAGCCACGAAGCCTTTGAAGTTATCCATGTACTTCACGAATGTTTCTGAAAGCCCTTCACTCCGCAGATGTTCGGGATCTACCGGGGTACTCACCGGCACAAAACCGCCCGCCAGGCATCGGGTGGGGAAATCATGGTGAAGAATTGCCGCACGTCCCAGCATCACCCAGTCGACACCCGCTCCCATGACCGCCTCCGCTTCCTGAGGGGTGCGAATCTTGCCCGCCACACCGAGCCGGGTATTGCCGCGCTCGAGGCCTACGAAATGTTCCAGCAGGGATCGGTCCTGATGCGCCTCTTCCTCGGGCGCCTTGAACACGTCCCAAAGCGACATATCGAGGAAGTCGATATCACCGCTCGTCATCAGTTGCTCAGCAACGCCCTTAATTTCTTCGAGCTGCATGCCGAAGCGCTCGGGAGAGAGACGAACACCCAGCATGAAGTCTTTGCCGCAGCGCCTGCGGATGCCTTCGATGATCTCGAAGAGTATGCGGAAACGCCCTGCCACATCGCCGCCATACCGGTCGGTACGCTGATTGATCTTCGCGCTGAAGAACTGGCAGAGGATGTAGCCGTGCGCACCGTGCAGTTCGACGCCATGAAAGCCGGCCTTCTCCGCCCGCACTGCACCCTCCACGAAGTCGTCGATGAGCAGGCTGACTTCGTCGGAAGTGAGTCCCCGCGCGGCAGATTTTTCGTGCGGTGACGGACATACCGGCTGCTCGCCGATGAGTTCGGCCGGCGAGCGGTTACCGGCATGGTGGAGCTGCACGATGGCAATGCTGTCGTTTGCCTTGATGCCGCCAGCCAGCCGTGTGAGACCTTCGATGTGATCATCCGACCAGATGCCGAGCTGACCTGGAAAGCCCTGGCCGATGCGCTGCACGTGGGCCGCACAGGTCATGGTGAGGCCGAAGCCCCCTTCAGCCCTCATGACCAGCCAGCGATATTCGTCATCCGACAGCGTGCCGTCAGCATGACTCTGGCAGTTGGTGAGCGGCGCCAGCATGAATCGGTTTTTCATTGCTGGTCCACGGGTGAAGGTCAACGGTTCTCCGAGCACGAGAATCTCCTGTAGAAGTGAAAAGGTTATGCAGCTTGAGCGCGCTTTTCCGCCAGCTCCGCGACGATTTCCTGGTGGCGCTTCCTGTCGATGCTGTATTTGGAGTAGCACCACAGGCAGACGATGACGAAGCCGGACAGCACGGGACCATAGACAAAGCCGAGAGACTGGATCGTCTCCGCCGGGACATCCGCCGCAACCTGAACCGTTTCGCTCGCTGGCCAACCGATGGCCACCAGAGCAAAACCCGCGACCATGTTGCCCAGCGCCGTCGTCGTTTTGCTGGAAAACGACACAGCCGCGAAAAAAATACCTTCCTGGCGTCGCCCGGTGCGCAGCTCATGCTCGTCTGCGATGTCAGCGAGCATCGAATTGAACGTAATGAGCGCCTGAGCAACGCACACACCCTGAACGAACTTAATGAATGTAAGCAGCGGTGCGAGCACTTCGTCGCCATTCTCCGGAAACCAGCCAACCAGACGCAGCACCACCGGCAGCACCTGACAGAATGTCCAGGCACCCGTGCCGAAGATGATCGACGGCTTCTTATCGAAGCGGGCGTTCAGGCGCTGAGCAAAAGAGGCGCCCACCATGACACCGATCGGGCCAGCAGCGAAAAACCAGAAGTTGCCGCTGCTGCTCAGTTCCCAGAAGAAGGTATTCATGTGCAGATTGAGCGCAGCGTCGACGCCTACCATGCCAAATACAACCAGTACCCCCACGAACAGCCAGGCAAACGACGGGCTCTTCAACGCTTCAACGAGATCCCCGAACATGCGCGTCATCGCACCCCAGGGAGAGACCCTGGGAGCGTTGGGGTCGGGCTGCACGAGCTCCGGAATGCGGTGCCAGGTGCCGATCGCAGTGGCTATGATGGAAACGAACATCAGCACCGACATGGTCAGCGCAAAGGGTGAGTACGCTGGGTGGTTGAACTGGCCACGCGGATACGCCTCGGTCTCTTTGAAGAAGACACCAAATGCCAGACCAAGCGCAACCAACACACCCACGTAGCTGAAGAAGTACCGGTACGCCACCACCGTCGTGCGCTCAATGAAGTTGTCCGACAGCTCCGCACCCAGCGACAGATGCGGTACGTGATAGAGGGTCATGGCTCCGCGGGTCAGCACGGCGGACACCGTCAACCAGAGGAAGAGCTGAAACTCAGACAACCCCTCCGGTGGGTTGAACAGCAGGTAGAACGCAACGCCCAGAGGAATGGCTGCCGCCAGAAGAAAGGGGTGCCGCCGGCCATAGCGCGAGCGCCAGTTATCCGAAATGGACCCAGCCAGTGGGTCAGTGATCGCATCGAAGGCCAGTGCGATTGCCACGGCAATCCCCACCAGCGCCCCAGAAACACCGAGCACCTGGTTGTAAAAGAAAAACAGCAGCACGCCGAAACAGGCGTTCTTGACGCCCTCGGCGAACTGCCCGAACCCATAAGCGAGCTTCGTCGGAACCGTAAGAGCGGATGCCACGATCAGTAGAACCAGTTCATGAAAGCAATGGATACGACAAGAAACAACACAGTCATCGGCGTTCCCACTCTGACGAAATCTCCCACCTTATAGTTGCCCGGCCCCATGACCAGGGCGTTGACCTGATGGGTTGGGAGGATAAACGAATTCGACGTGGCCACTGCAACCGTCAACGCAAAAATCGCCGGGTCGCCACCGGACGAGATTGCCAGGTTCACCGCGATCGGCACCAGCAGAATGGTGGCGCCCACATTGGACATGACGAGAGAGAACACGGTTGCCAGCACCGCGACGATGAGCTGCAACCCCCACACCGGCAGATCGCCGACCTCCTCGAGAAGATGCAGCGCGATGTAGTTCGCGGCACCGGAGTTATCCACCGCCAGCCCCAGCGGCAGCAGCCCGGCCAGAAGAAAAACCGTCTTCCAGCTCACCGCCCGGTAGGCATCGTCCATGGACAGCACCCCGGCGACGATCATGCCGACAGCACCGGTCATGAGTGCGATGGGCAGAGCGATCGACGTAAAGAGCACGAGAGAAAGAGAAAGCAGCAGGAACGAAACCGCCAGCACGACTTTGTAGGGATGGCGTTCCTCCCGGGGATAGTTCGTGGTCACGACGACGAAATCGCGGTCTTCCTCGAGCTCGGCAAGGTGTTCCCAGCGGGTGTGGCAGATCATGGTGTCGCCCGCCTCGAGCGGCGTGTCCACCAGCTCATCGGTGATGGCTTTGTTTGCGCGCACTACCGACAGAAGGCTGAGGCCGTAGGTCATCCGCAGGCGCAGATCCCGGGGCGTCTTACCGACAACGGAGGACTCGGGCGGAATGACGATCTGCGCAACACCGGCAATCGACCGGGCGAGGAGATGCCGCAGCTCTTTGAGCTTCGGCCGCAGGACGAGCCCACCCTCCTCCACGAATTCACGCAGATTGTCTCGCTGGGCGATCACCGCCAGGGTTGCCGGCGCGGCGATGGGTGCGCGGAGTGGCGGCGACACGAGCAGCTTGTTGGCGTAGCGCGAGGCAACGATGCGCACGTTGTAGCGGTTCTGCAGCTGGCCGATGTCCTGATCGACGAACGGACTTTCGGTCGGCACCTCCACTTCACGAACCGCCGCGTCCACGCCATGCACGCGCCGAAGGTAACGCACGGTACCTGCCCCGCGGGATACGGGTTGCTCGGCTTCGCCTTTGAGCAGGTAGCGTCCGAACAGCAGAAAATAAAGGAGGCCCGTGGCGACCAGCACCACGCCAAGCGGCGTGACGTCGAAGAGATCGAAGTGCCCGGCATCGGTACCTGCCAGCAGGTCGTTCAGCATGATCAACGGGCTGGAACCCACCATGGTCAGCGTACCGCCGAGAATGGCGCAGAAGCCCATGGGCATCACCAGGCGCGACATGGACACACCGGTCTGCGACGAAATTTTCGATACCACCGGAAGAAACAGTGCAGCAGCGCCGACGTTCTGCATGAACGACGAGATCACCGCGACCGTGGACGACACCAGCGTCGTCACCCGACGCTCCGTGCGCCCGCCAAGCCGGAAGATCAGCCCCGCGAGCTGCTCCATGACGCCGGTTTTGTCGAGACCACGACCGATGATCATCACGGCGATAATGGATACGACGGCGTTGGAGGAGAGCCCCGAGAAAAGGAGTTTCGGCTCGAGAAGCCCTTCAATACCAGGCAGATAGATGACCAGGCCAAGCAGCGTCATCACGACAAGCGCCGCCACATCCACCCGCACCAGCTCCGTGACAAAGAGGAACACGGCGAAACCGAGCAGCGCCAGCACCAGCGCCGCTTCGATGGTCAGTTCGGGCAGCGCCGCTTCCAAGGCTACGCGAGCGCCTGATCCAGATCTTCGAGGATGTCGTCGATGTGCTCGATGCCCACCGAAAGGCGTATGGCTTCGGGCGTGACGCCCACCGCCCGCTGCTCATCTTCCGAGAGCTGCCGGTGGGTCGTCGATGCCGGGTGGCAGGCCAGCGACTTGGCATCGCCGATGTTGACCAGCCGTTTGAAGAGCTTGAGTGCGTCGTAGAACCGCACACCTGCGTCGTAACCGCCTTTCACGCCGAAGGTGAGAATGCCCGAGGCGTAGCCGCCCATGTATTTCTCAGCCAGCGCATGGTGCGGATGGTTCGGCAGTCCGGCGTAGCTGACCCACTCCACCGCGTCGTGGCCCTCGAGATGCTTCGCTACCGCCAGCGCATTTTCGCAGTGCCGCTCCATGCGCAGCGGCAGGGTCTCGATGCCCTGCAGAAGCTGAAACGCATTGAACGGCGACAGCGCGGAACCGGTGTTGCGCAGCGGCACCGTACGGGCGCGGGCAATGTACGCCGCCGGCCCGAAGGCATCGGTGTACACCACACCATGGTAGCTCGGCTCGGGGTTGCTGAAACGGGGGTAACGCTCCGCATGCTCCAGCCAGGGGAACCGGCCCGAATCGACGATGATGCCGCCCAGCGATGTGCCGTGGCCGCCCATGTACTTGGTGAGCGAGTGCACGACGATGTCGATGCCGTGCTCTATGGGCTTGAGCAGCGAAGGCGTCGCAACGGTATTGTCGGCGATGGTCGCCACACCGTGGCTGCGCGCCATCTCGGCAACCGCTGCGACATCGACGATGTTGCCGGCCGGGTTGCCGATGGTTTCCATGAACACCGCTTTGGTGCGCTCGTCGATGAGTTTCGCCAGAGCCTCCGGCGAGTCGTTCTCGGCAAAGCGCACTTCGATGCCCTGCTGCGGCAGCATATGGGCGAAGAGCGTGTAGGTGCCGCCATAGAGCTGCGGCACCGCAACGATGTTGTCGCCGACACTCGCCAGGTTGAGCACCGCGTAGTTGATCGCCGCACTGCCTGCCGATACCGCAAGGCTTGCCATCCCACCCTCGAGCTGGGCAACCCGCTGCTCCAGCACGTCCCAGGTGGGGTTCATCATGCGCGAGTAGATGTTGCCCGGAACGGCAAGGTCAAAAAGATCCGCGCCATGCTGCGCACTGTCGAACTCATAAGCCACCGTCTGGTGTATGGGCACCGCTACGGATTTGGTCGTAACGTCAGTCTCGTAGCCGGCATGAATGGCAATGGTTTCATCACGCATGGTCTCGTCTCTCCAGGGTTGTCTCAGCCTTCAACTTACCACACCCATATCACGCTGCCTGCGTTAACATACGGCGCTTTGCGGCAGAAGGAGTCAGCAGTGGATCTGTCTTACGGTCCGGAGTACGAGGCCTTTCGAGAGGAAGTGTCTGCGTTCCTGAAAACCCACGGCGACAAGGCGCCGAAGGGCTCCGACATGCGCTCGAAAGCAGTGCTCGACTGGCAGGCGCTGCTCATCGAACACGGCTACGCCGCCCGCACCATCCCCAGGGAGTACGGGGGTTACGGTGCCGAGCCCGACATTCTGAAAAGCCGCATCATCGCCGAAGAGTTCGCAAGCGCGCAGGTCAACAGCGGCCTGGGTGGGCAGGGCATCTCGATGCTGGTGCCGACCCTTCTGGAGATGGGCAGCGAGGAGCAGAAGAAACGCTTCATCGCGCCCACCATCCGCGGTGAAATGATCTGGTGCCAGGGGTACTCCGAGCCTGGCGCGGGCAGCGACCTGGCATCACTGAAGACCAAAGCCGAGCTCGACGGCGACGAATGGGTGGTCAACGGCCAGAAAATCTGGACTTCGACAGCCCACATCGCCGACTGGATCTTCTGCCTGGTGCGCACGGAGCCGGATGCGCCGAAGCATCAGGGCATTTCTTTTCTGCTGTTCAGCATGGACACCCCCGGCATCGAAGTGCGGCCGCTGGTGGACATGACCGGCAACGCCAACTTCAACGAAACCTTCTTCACCGACGTACGGGTGCCGAAGGAGCAGATCGTCGGCGCCCGCGGTCAGGGCTGGCAGGTGGCCAACAGCATTCTAGGTTTCGAGCGGGATTCTCTGGGCGACCCCAATGCCATGCTGTCGCGGCTGAACCGGCTCACCGAGCTGATGCGCGAAGAAACCGTCGATGGCCAGCGCGTGATCGACAATCCGATCTTTCGGGATCGCCTGATGCGCATTCAGGGCCGGGTGATGAGCCTGCGCTTCAACGAGCTGCGTGTGCTGTCCGACCGGGTCAGCGGCAAAAGCGACGCCAGGCTCGCGCGCATGGTCTCAAAGCTCCAGGGCACCGAACTGCGGCATGACCTGGAGGCGCTCGCCATCGACGCCCTGGGAGAGCTGGGCCTGGCTTACGGCGACAATCCCTATCTGCGCGACAAGGGTACCTGGCAGTACTACTACATGTTTTTCCTGGGCCTCATCATCGGCGGCGGCACTTCGCAGATTCAGAAAAACATCATCAGCGAACGCGGCCTCGGCATGCCCAAAGAACCGAAAATCGAGAGGAAGTAGTTATGGAATTCGGACTCTCAGAAGAGCAGACACTGCTTCAGGACAGCGTGCGTCGCTTTCTGGAAGACAACGCCCCGCTCGATCGCGTGCGCGCCTTTGCAGATGAAGCCGACGACAGCGACATCTGGCAGGGGCTCATCGACCTCGGCATCGGCGGTCTGCTGGTCAGCGAAGACAACGGCGGCATCGGTCTCGGCCATCTCGACGCCGTGCTGGTGGCTGAAGCCCTCGGTTACAGCGCCACCCCGGCACCGTTTCTGAGCACCGCAGTGCTTCTGCCCACCGCCCTGCAGGCGGCGGGCGCCCATACCGACATGCTGGCCGACCTGGTCTCGGGCAGTTTGCGCGCGGGTGCCGCTCTGGCCGAGAGCAATGGCGACCGGCTGAACGGCGGCGTGTCTTGCGCAGGTTCAAACCTCACCGGCACCACGCGTTTCGTGCTCGACAGCAAGGCAGATGTGTATCTCGTCACCGACAGCGACAGCGGGCTGCACCTCGTGGATCAGGGTGCAAGCGGGCTGAGCGCACGCAAACTGAGCCACATCGACGCCACACGGCCGCTCACGGAGCTGACCCTCGACAACACCCCAGCCCGACGTGTATCCGATGACCCCGCCGTGCTGCAACGCGTGCTCACCGTCGGCCGCACCATGCTCGCAGCCGACACGCTGGGGGCTGCGCAATTCATGCTCGACGCTGCAGTGGCTTACGCCAACGATCGTGAGCAGTTCAATCGCCCTATCGGCAGCTTCCAGGCGGTAAAACACATGTGCGCCGAAATGGCGGCCGAGATCGAGCCCTGCCGGGCACTCGTGTGGTATGCCGGGCACGCTCTGGACGAAGCCCCGGAGGAAGCCGAGCTGATGGCGCTGCAGAGCAAAGCGCATACTTCCGAGGTGGGTAAATTCGTGGCCAAAACCGCCACCGAAGTGCATGGCGGCATGGGCTTCACCGACCTCGTGGGCTTGCACTACTGGTTCAAACGCATCGGCTTCAACCGGCAGATGCTCGGCAACCCGGAGTTTCTGCGGGAGCAGGCGGCACGTGTTCAGGGTTTGGTGGCTGCTTAACGCATGACAGACCCCCTGAGCCTGCTACCCATACTGCCGTTGAAAGATACGGTGGTATTTCCGCACATCGTCGCGCCGCTGGCCGTGGGACGCGCCCGCTCCCTCGCCGCCGTTCAGGCAGCAGCCGACTCCGAACGCAAGTTCATCGCCGTCGCCCAGCGAGACCCGGAAGTCACGGATCCAACGCTCGGGGACCTCTATCACGTCGGCACCATTGTCACGATCAACCGCATCGAGAAGCGCAAACAGGGTGCACAAGTCATCGTGCAGGGCGTTGAACGGGCACGACTGGTCGTCGCCAGTGGCGAACCTGACTATCTGAGCGCGCACTTCGAGCTGCAGCCCAAACTCATCATCGACGAAAACGACGAAGATGCACCTGAGATCGATGCGCTTCTGCGGGAAAACCTGCGGCTGTCCCAGGAGATCGCCAACGCCTACGACCAGCAGAACGGCGAGCAGATCTACAACCAGCTCGTGGGCAGCATCAACGACCCTATCGCGCAGATGTACCGCATCGCGTCGCTGGCAAACCTCAGCGTCGAGCAGGAACAGAACGTTCTCGAGCAGAACACCACCCTCAGCCTGATGCAGGCCGTGCACGAGATTCTTCAGCACGAGCTCAAAGTCTCCGAACTGCGGCGGCAGATTGCCGAGCAGGCCCGTTCAGAGATGGAAAACCAGCAGCGCGAGCATGTCCTGCGCCAGCAGAAGAAAGCCATCGAGCAGGCGCTGGGCGAAGAGGATGAAGACGAAGACATCGCCGAGCTGAAAGCGGCTCTGGACGCTGCCGATCTGCCGGAAACAGTGCGTGGCGAAGTGGATCGCGAGCTCAAGCGCCTCAAGCGCATGGCGGCCAGCGCCGCCGACTACCAGGTCGCCCGCTCTTACCTGGAGCTGGTTGCTGAACTGCCCTGGCATGGCACCACGGAAGATCAGCTGGCTCTGGACAACGCAGAGCAAGTGCTCAACGAAGACCACTACGGCCTGGAAGAGGTCAAAGAGCGCATTCTGGAAACTCTGGCCGTCATGCAGCTCAATCCAGAGGCAAAAGCACCGATTCTCTGCCTAGTCGGCCCGCCGGGCGTGGGCAAGACGAGCCTCGGTCAGTCCATTGCCCGGGCCATGGGCCGCAAATTCGAGCGTCTGAGCCTCGGCGGTCTGCACGACGAAGCCGAACTGCGCGGGCATCGTCGCACTTACATCGGCGCCATGCCCGGGAAGATTCTACAGGCCATGCGCCGTGCCGGTGTGATGAACCCCATCATCATGCTCGACGAGGTGGACAAGCTCGGCCACGATTTCCGGGGAGACCCATCGGCCGCCCTCATGGAAATTCTCGACCCGGCGCAGAACGATGCGTTCCAGGACAACTATCTCAACCTGCCCTACGATCTCTCCAAGGTGCTCTTCATCACCACTGCGAATACGCTCGACAGTATTCCGCGGCCGCTGCTCGACCGCATGGAAGTGATTCAGCTCACCGGCTATTCAGACCTGGAAAAACAGGCCATCGCCCGGCAGTACCTCATTCCCCGCCAATGTCGGGAAACGGGGCTGACCGACAAGCAGCTGGCGCTGTCGGACGACGCACTTGCGTACATCATCCGCCGCTACACGCGGGAAGCCGGCGTGAGGGAGCTGGAACGGGTCATCGGCCGCATCGCCCGTAAGCGTGCGAGAGCGGTGGTCGAATCAAAAGATACCAACAAACCGATCGACGCAGAAGTCGTGCGCAACCTCCTGGGTGCAGAGAAATTCAAACAGGACGACACTCGAAGCACCACCCAGCCCGGCGTCGCAGCGGGGCTGGCCTGGACCGAGGTCGGCGGCGATGTGCTCTACGTAGAGGTATCGCTGACCCACAAAGACGAAAAGGTCCTCATGACAGGGCAGTTGGGCGACGTCATGAAGGAATCTGCTCGTGCCGCACGAAGCTACATCTGGCAGCACGCCGATGACATCGGCATCGACCGTAAGCGCATCGAAAAAACCGGGGTGCACATCCATGTGCCTGCCGGCGCCGTACCCAAAGACGGCCCGTCAGCAGGGGTCACCATGGCCACCGCACTCGCTTCCGCATACCTGGACAAACCCGTGACGTCGGGTCTGGCCATGACAGGCGAAATCACGTTGACGGGGCTTGTGCTGCCGGTGGGTGGGGTCAAGGAAAAGGTACTGGCCGCACATCGCGCCGGGCTGCGTCACATCGTGCTGCCCGGAGACAACGAGGCCGATCTGGAGAAACTCCCCGACGCCGTTCGGCAGGACATGCATTTCACGTTCGCCCGAACCATCGACGACGTGCTCGAGGTGGCACTCCCGAAAAAATAGAACAGAGAAGAGCAAGGAGCAGGCGTGAGCTGGCAGAAGGAAATCGACGAACTCAAGCATCGTGAATCACTGGCTGAAGCCATGGGCGGACCGGACAAGGTGGCGCGCCAGCACGAGTTCTCCAAGCTCACGATCCGCGAGCGCATCGACGCGGTCGCCGATCAGGCCTCGTTCCATGAAATCGGCAAGATTGCCGGCAACGCCGAGTACGACGAAAACGGCGAGCTCAAAGCCTTCCGGCCATCCAACTTCGTTTTCGGAACAGCCGACATCGACGGCAGACCGGTGGTGCTGTCCGGCGACGATTTCACTGTACGGGGCGGCTCCGCCGATGCATCGATTCCCGGCAAGCGGCTGCAGGCCGAGGGTATGGCCCTTGAGCTGAAGCTGCCGCATATCCGGCTGGTCGATGGCATGGGCGGCGGTGGCTCGGTGAAAACCATCGAAACGGCCGGTCGCACCTACATCCCGGAGCTGCGCGGCTGGGACCTCGTACTGAGGCATCTCGCCGTCGCGCCATCGGTGTCTCTGGCGCTGGGCTCCGTTGCCGGTATCGGCGCCGCCAGGGTCGCCACCAGCCACTACTCGGTGATCGTGAAAAGCAGCGCGCAGATGATGATCGCCGGCCCGGCCCTGGTTGACTGGGCGAGCCTCGGCGACGTGAGCAAAGAGGAGCTCGGCGCTTCGAAGATCCACACGCGCAACGGCGCAATCGACGACGAGGTGGCCAGTGAGGCCGAGGCCTTCGAAGCCGCGCGGCGCTTTCTGTCTTACTTGCCATCGAGCACAGATGAGCTGCCACCCGTGGTCGACAGCGACGACGACCCGCGGCGTCGCGACGAGGCGCTGCTCGATATCATTCCCAGAGACCCTCGCCAGGTCTACAAGATGCATTCCGTGATCGACAGCGTGGTCGATAAGGACAGCTTCTTTGAAATCGGCCGCAAATGGGGGCGATCGATTATTACCGGTTTTGCCCGGTTCAACGGCATTCCCGTAGCGATCTTTGCCGAAAACCCGAAGGTCTACGGCGGCGCCTGGACGGCGGACGCCTGCCGCAAACTGATCCGCCTGATCGATCTGGCATCGACCTTCCATCTACCGCTGGTTCACCTGGAAGACTGTCCGGGTTTCCTGATCGGCAAAAGCTCCGAAGAGGATGCAACGATCCGCATTGGCTCCCAGGCTCTGGCGGCACTCGGCCAATCGCCGGTGCCGTACTGCTGCATCGTGCTGCGCAAAGCCTTCGGTGTCGCTGGGGGCGCCAACCACAAAGCCGGTACCCACCACTACCGCGCAGCCTGGCCGTCGGGCGACTGGGGCTCGCTGCCCATCGAAGGGGGCATCGAGGTGGCCTACAAAGCCGAGCTCGAAGCGTCCTCCGACTACGATGCGCATCTTGCGCGCATCAAAGAACGGCTGAACCGACTGCGGTCCCCGCTGCGCAGCGCAGAATATTTCGAGATCGAAGAAATCATCGACCCGCGGGATACCCGTCGGGTGCTGTGTCAGTGGAGCGCACTTGCCCGGCGCGCTACGACGACCGAGGCG
The DNA here is from genome assembly GCA_030430515.1 of Gammaproteobacteria bacterium. Taxonomy (GTDB): domain Bacteria; phylum Pseudomonadota; class Gammaproteobacteria; order Pseudomonadales; family Azotimanducaceae; genus SYFY01. The sequence continues at coordinate 15,690 of JAUIKX010000029.1, forward strand.
CCTCGTTTCTGGTACCGGCCCTGAAGATATCGAGCACGGCCTTAAGATCCGCATTCGAGTCGTCTTTCAGACCCTCCAGCGCAGCGTAAAAATCGCCAGCCGCCTGATGGAAGCCATCGGGCAGACCGACAGAGGCAAAGGTCTGGGCGATCTCACGCATCTCGCCTTCGAACCGCCAGGCTTTCGGAGCGACCGCTTTTGCCGACGCTTCCGCCCGCTCTCCCAACCCGGGTTGCGACCGCTGCCACTCCTCCAGAAGCGGTTCCGCCACGCCAAGCTGTTCAGCAAGCACCCGCACGGCCAGCAGCATGGCGCTGGAGCCTTTGGTGAACGCGGCATAACACATCTTCAGAGCCGACGCGTCTGTGACATCACCTGAAAGCAAGATGGGCTGCAGCAACGACCCCGCAAACCAGTTCTCAGCGACGTCAGCCGCACGGCCTGACAGGAAAATGCGTGTCGTCCCCTCATGCCAGGCCGGTGGCCCGACAATACCGCCATCGATGTAGCGATCGCCCCAGGTACGAGCAATGTTCGCAGAGCGAGCGGGTGAAACCGCATTCGCATCAAGGTACCAACCCGTGAAGCCGACCTCAGACACCGCGCGCGAGAGCGCTTCGGCGGCATGAGGCGGACAAACGCTGACAACGGCATCCGCACTCTCGGGCAATGCCTGCATATCGGCTACTTCGACGTACCGTGCTGCACGCGCACGGGTCTCGTCACCCCGCCCCTGCCCCACCCAGAGCACTTCGTGACCATTCTCTGACAGAGCAGCGCAAACAGAGCTGCCCATAGCGCCGGGGTGCAGAACAGCGATTCTCAATTGCGGTAGTCCAGCGGCGGCATCCGGTCACCAAGCAGCGCCTCGTACTCGAAGTCCGCACCGCGCCGTTCAAGGAGCTCCTCCCGCGCGGCTTCGGCGATGGCCGGATTGCGGTAGATCTCCGTGGCGGTTTCGGCAAGCACCCGGGCCGCCAGCATCATGCCTTTGTGGCCAATGCTCATACCTCCGGCAGCCACGGCCTGCCAGCTGTGGGCCGGCGTACCGGGTACCCAGGTGGCGGTGTTGAATCCTACCGTCGGCACCAGCCAGCTCAGATCACCCACATCGGTCGAGCCCATGCCCTGCTTGAACTCAAAGGGCTGTATCTCTTCTTCGGATCCCAGCGGCAGACCGCTGCCGATCAGTGACGAGCGGAT
>JAUIKX010000344.1 GCA_030430515.1 Gammaproteobacteria bacterium
AAGAGCTCCAGGTTCACCCCGGATTCCCAGATGCAGTAGGGCTCGTAGCGGCCTGGAAAAGCCTCCAGAAACGCCTGGCGCAGCCGCTCGGTGATGAATGAGTAGCTGTCGGCGCGGCGGCCGAACAGCCGCACTGGAATCTGCCAGAACAAAAGCCGGTTCAGGTGCTGCTTGAAGCCCACCATGCTCACTGGAAACGTCCGTTCGTCCAGATGCACGTGACGCCGCCCCATGAGACGGAAGAAGGGGTACAGCCACAGGGTGTCTTCGTTGATGATGAAGATGTCGCCCCGGCGCGATTCCCTGAACAGCACCCACAGGGTGGCGAGCATGGTGGTCAGGCGGAACACCGCCGGCAGGTCCAGAGCGCGCACGTAGCGCACCAGCCCGTCGTAGTCCGACGCACTCGCCCGGTCTTCGGCTGATGCGACGATCTGAACGTTCCAGCCGGCGCTTCTTAAGTTTCTGGCCATTTCCAGCCAGGAGCTCTTGTCGGGCTTGCGGTCGAATCGGTCCGGGGTGAGCCAGAAAATGGCGGGTCTGGGCTGGGTCAACGAACTCATCCGTGGTTGTGTGACGGTTGGTCTCCACGCTGTTTTGCGCGGTAGGTCATTTTACCGGCAGTCGAGTCTACCGCCCTGAGGCGGGATGTGCGCTGATTCACATATCGGATACATTCTGGTGGAACATCTGCAGTATTATGGCTGCGTGTATGAGCATGTAAGCGTTTTGGTTTCAGGAAGAGCGAGTAAACCGCACATGTTCATGAACCCGAGGAAGGCCGCTCGCGGCCATCTATGGAACAGGGTCCAGGGTAGGAAATTTTGAATACCACCACAGCCAAGTTACCCCAGATTACCCAGGAGCGCCGCAAGGTCATGGTGCTCGGCACCCGCGGTCCGGGTGCGGAAGGGGGTATTGAAAGCCACGTCGACGAACTCGTGCCGCTCATGTGTGCTCAGGGTTGGAACGTCGAGGTCATTGGCCGGGCACCCTACGAGCCGGTCGAGCCGGCAGACCTCGGGCCCGCCAGAGTCACCTGGCTGTGGGCGCCGAAGGTGCATTGGCTCGAAACCATCGTGCATTCGTTCATCGGTCTCGCCTACGCAGCAATCAAACGTCCGGACCTTCTGCACATCCACGCGGTGGGGCCAGCGCTCGTCACGCCATTTGCCCGCCTGCTGGGCCTGCGCGTGGTCGTCACCCATCACGGCTTCGATTACGAGCGTGAAAAATGGGGCGGCATGGCGCGCCGGATCATCAAGATGGGTGAGGTGCTCGGCATGCGTTTCGCCAATCGGCGGATCGTCATATCGCAGGACATCAGAAACCGCATTGAAGCGGAGTACCACAAATCCTCCGACCTCATTCACAACGGCGTGCCGCTGCCGACGCCGGCAACCACGCAGGAAGTGCTCGATGAGCTGGGCCTGGAGCCTGGCCGTTACATCCTCCAGGTCAGCCGCTGTGTGCCGGAGAAGCGTCAGGTCGACCTGATCGACGCGTTTGCGCTTTCCGGGCTTGCTGATAAGGGTTGGAAGCTCGTTCTTGTCGGCAACCTGCAGATGCACACGCCGTACGGCAAGAAGCTCAAGAGCGCAGCCGATCACACCGATGGCGTGGTGCTGGCGGGCTTCCGTAAAGGCCAGGCCCTCAAAGAGCTCTTCACCCATGCGGGAACATTCGTACTGCCTTCCTCTCATGAAGGTTTGCCGATCGTCATGCTCGAAGCGCTCAGCTTCGGCCTGACCTGTATCGCCAGCGACATTCCCAGCAACCTGGAAATCAACCTGCCGAAGCACCAGTACTTCCATCTGGGCGATGTGCAGGAGCTGGCCGCCAAACTCGAGTGTGCGACGGCGCGGCCGAGCACGGACTGCGAGGTTGCCGCGAGGCGCCAGCTGGTCGTTGAGCGCTACGACTGGAAGAAAATCGCCTGCGCCACGTCCGGCGTCTACATCGAAGCCACCGGCTAACCCACAGCGACGCCCCCACCCGACACTTGCGCCCCTCTTGAGTAGCAGGGAGAATTGCGCCCGCTTCGGCGGCTAGACGCCGTTGCAGAGCCTGGGTGGCGAAATTGGTAGACGCGCCGGATTCAAAATCCGGTTCCCGCGAGGGAGTGTCGGTTCGAGCCCGACCCCAGGTACCAGTTTTTTAGATGAACAATGATTCTTGCGAATCCTTGTTCACCCACAGGCCATCCCTGGCCTGTGGGTCCCCACGTCAGACCAGCCGCTGGGGCGGCTGGTCTGCGCTTGGCCATCCATGGCCAGAAAAGGTCGATAGGCTTACGTAGGTCGTTCGATGGGCTTACGCGGGACAGTACGAAGATCACCATTATCAGAAACGAGTGAAACTCCAGGATTTCAGATACGAATTGCCCGACGTGTTGATTGCGCGGGAGCCTCTGGCTGAGCGGACGGCCAGCAGGTTGTTGGTCGTGGGGGATCAACTCGAGCATCGGCGGTTTTCTGATTTGCGTGGGTTGCTGCGGCCCGGGGATCTGCTGGTGCTGAACGATACGCAGGTGCTGAAAGCGCGGTTGCGCGGCGAGAAGGATAGTGGGGGTAAGGCGGAGGTGCTGGTCGAGCGGCTGCTCGATGATTCGCATGCGCTGTGTCAGGTACGGGTGAGCAAGCCTTTGAAACCCGGGCGTAAGCTGAGCTTTGCGGGCTACCAGGCTGAGGTGGTGGGTCGGCGGCGCCTATTTTATGAGCTTCGCTTCGAGCCATCGGTGATGGCTGTGCTCGACGAGCAGGGGGAGGTACCGCTGCCACCTTATATGGAACGGGCGCCAAAGCCGGAGGACGAGCAGCGTTATCAGACCGTATTCGGCTCGGTGCCCGGCGCGGTCGCCGCGCCGACGGCGGGGCTGCATTTCGATGAGCCGCTTCTGGCCGCTCTCGGAAGCGATGGGATAGGCACGGCCCGGGTCACGCTGCACGTGGGTGCAGGCACGTTTCTGCCGGTTCGTGTGGACGATATCGAGCAGCACGAGATGCACTTCGAGGCGTACTCGGTGCCTGAAACGACGTCGGAAATGATCCGGGAAACCCGCGAAGCGGGTGGACGGATC
>JAUIKX010000030.1 GCA_030430515.1 Gammaproteobacteria bacterium
CCAGGGCTGACCCGGATATAGGCCCGCTTGTGGTAGCGCCCGCTTAGACGGGCGCCGAAGTCGGCAATCCACATTTGCCAGCCATATTTTTCTCTGAGCGCCTTCAGGGCGCTTGCGATACTTTGCTCGTCGTCGACCAGTTCTGCCGTGGCCGGAAACCATTCACCCAGCAGCTTGCCACGAACGTCGCAGCGGGCGATCTCTGCGCGGCGGCTGTTTCGCAGGCGTTTTACCTTGCCGGCGTTACCTGCGCTGAAGATGTAGAGGTGTTCGCCGTGTTCCGCAAACCAGACCGGGGTGGCGACCTTACGGCCGTCTTTACGAAAGGTGGCCAGCGAAAGGTAGTTGCTGTCGGTGAGTGCCTGCACCGGTTCAAAGCTCGCTCAGCGGTAGTATCTGCACGGGCTCGCCGGGCTTCAGATCCGCGCGCTCTTTCGGTACCTCCACCAGGCAATTGGCTTCGGCGAACGACGACAGCCGGTTGGAGGCCTGATGGCCGGTGATGCTGACTTCGATGGTGCCGTCTTCCATGCCACGAAAATGGCCGCGCTGATACTCGGCCCGCCCCGGCGTGTGCGCAACCTCCGAACTCAGGCGGGCGGTCAGCCGGACGGGTATGCGTGGTGTGGCGCCACACAGGGTCAGCACAGCCGGCCGGGCAATGAGCAGCCAGGTGATGATCGTCGAGACCGGGTTGCCCGGCAGGCCGAAAAATGCGGCTTCGCCGATGTTGCCGAACGCCAGCGGTTTGCCGGGCTTCAGGTTCAGGCGCCAGAAATCGAGCGCTCCCAGCTCCTCGACGATACCTTTGACGTGATCGTGATCACCGACCGACACGCCGCCGCTGGTGATGATGACGTCGCACCGCCCGGCAGCGGATGCCAGCGCGTCGCGAATGGCTTCCGGGTCGTCTCTGAGGTTGCCGAAATCTTCGATTTCCACCGGCAGGTCGTTCATCAGCGCCATCAGCGCATGTCGGTTGGACTCATAAATGGCGCCTGCGGGCAGCGCTTCCGGCGGAACGTCGAGATCACAGAGCTCATCGCCGGTGGAGAATAGGCCGACTCTGGGACGGCAGAAGACAGGTACCCGGCTGATGCCAGACGCTGCATAGCGGCCGATGCGGAACCCATCGATGCAGGTTCCTTCGGGATCCAGCAGCGTACCCGCCTCGACATCGTGCCCGGTTGGCCGGATGTTCGATCGGGGATCGGGCGAGCCGGTGATACGCATTTCATCGCCATGCGCGTCGGTGTCTTCCTGGAGAACGACTCTGCGGCAACCTGCCGGAGTGGCGGCGCCAGTGAACACCCGCACGCACTCACCGGGCTCGACGCTGCCATCGAATGGGTGGCCGGCCGCGCTCGTGCCGATCACCTTGAATGTCCTGCCGCTGACGTCGATCTCCGGTGCCTCTGCCAGCGCGTAGCCGTCCATCGCCGAGTTGTCGAACGGCGGCAGGGCGAGCGGGGTGTGTACGGGTTCTGCAAGAACGCGCCCCAGCGCCTCTTCAAGGGCCACCACCTCGACCTCCATCCTGGCATCGGTGCGCGGCAGGATCTGCGCTCTTATTCGTGAGAGGGCTACGTCCAGGTCCAGGGGTTCGTTAGAATGGTTGCTCATCGACTGATCCGGTTTCTCCACCACAATGAATCTGCTGGCCATCGACACTTCTTCGGCGCGCTGCTCGCTGGCGCTGGCCTTAGATGACCAAGTGTTCGAGGATACACGCACGGTTTCGCGGAAGCACAACGAAGTGCTGTTGCCGATGCTGGATGGTCTCTTCTCCACCGCGGGGTGCAGACCGGACCGGCTGCAGGGGGTCTGCTTCAATGCCGGTCCCGGTTCGTTCACGGGGGTGCGGCTCGCCGCTGCGGCTGCTCAGGCAGTCGCCTTCGCGGCCGATGCCGGAGTTGCACCCATCCGCAGTTCGGCGCTGCTTGCAGCCTGGGGTCACCGGCAGGGGGTAGAGCAGATTGTCACGAGCACACGCTCGCGGGGGCAGCTCTACTACCTGGCCCGCTACCGCCAGGACATCGGCTGTGTGAACGAAGACGTGCTCGTCGAATCGCCACCCGACTGGCTTGCAGCGGATGCGCAGATTGTCGGTGATCGGCCGCCATGGCTCGAAAGCGCATGTCTGCTCGAGACGACGGATCCGTCGCCTGCTCGCACGCTGCTCGATCTCGCACGCACGGTTGATTTTCTACCGCCCGAGCAAGCTTTGCCGGTTTACGTTCAAGGCGATACGCCCTGGAAGAAAGCCACCCCGTAAGCGCTGAATCGGTTCTATACTTCCCGCACAAGACCATGAATACGATCACCCCGTACCAGCCGAAAGCCCCCCGTCCGGTGCCCCCAAGGCCGCCTGCGGTGGAGTCCGTGCAGGAGCAGCCGCGCTTTCGGCGTCTGTGGAAAGGTGCTCAAGTCGATCAGCATGCCGTGGTGACCTACAACGCGACGGCGACCACCAGCCGTGGTACGCCGTCTCGTCAGATCGATACCTACGCTTGAAGCCCCCCCTCTATTGCTGCGGCAACGGTTTGCCGGATGACCGGCAGCTACTTGCCGTTTTCGAGCCCGTGGCGGTGGAGGCGCTGCCGCTGAACCTCGAGGAACCGGCGCTCGGCTTCGAAGGTGGGCGTTTTTATGTGTTGCCGGGTGGCGGGGGAGCGCCCTATGCCCCCCCTCCGTTGAAAGCCGATCGTGTCAGCCGGAAGTCGCTCCTGGCACGCGCCTGTGGCCTGGAGGGGCCGATTCTCGACGTCATGGGCGGGTGGGGAACAGACGCTGCAACGCTCGAAGCGCTGGGCGCCGAGGTGGTGTCCGTTGAGCGGCAACCCATTGTCTGGGCGATGCTCCGCTCGGTGGTTGGCGGTGCTCAGCTCGGTGATGGCTACGAGTACATTTCTGCTGGCACTCTTCCCGACCGTGCCTGGCGGGTAATCTACCTGGACCCGATGTTTGCACCGCGAGGGAGAAAGGGCCTGGCCAAACAACCTCTGCAGATGCTGCAGCAGATCGCCGCAGGCGATGACCGGACGCTGGTGGCGTGGATCGAGCATGCCCGTGCTTATGCGAGCGATCGTGTCGTTGTAAAGCAGCGGGCCAAAGCGCCGGTCGTCAGCCGGCCCGATTGGCAGATCAGGGGGCGGTCTGTTCGGTTTGACGTCTACCGACCCGTTGCACCGCCTGCTGAAACGCCAGGGGAATGATGGTGCGCGCCAGCCGGGTAACGGAGTGCACCAGCTCTTCGGGTACCAGTTGACCTTCGTCGTTGGTGCGCACTACGCCGCGTTCGAGCATCTGGTCGATAAACTGGTCGAACAGCGCCCGATCGGAAAATTCGGGGGCGTTCAGGCCGTACAGCCTGGCAAGAAGTTGTGCGGCTGTCTGGCACTCTTTCAGAAGTTCGCCGCGGGTTCGGGTGGCCTCGGTGATCAGGCTGGCCGCGATGTACATGCGCTCGAGGTTCTGCATCACGATGTCTGAAAGCAGGGCAAGACGGTGGTGCGACGTGCTTCCCGGTTGGGGTGGCAGCAGGCTGCCATCCTCCGTTGTGACGACGAGGCCAAGCTCTGCCATATGCTTTGCCGCGTCCTCCACCTGTGTCCGGCCGGCGTCCATGGAAAGTTCCCGGGCGAGGTAGGGGAGCACGGTGCTGACCATGGATATGAGGCCGTCGAGGGTGAGCGGGCGACGTCTGTTGATCAGCAGGCAGGCAATCAGAGACGGCACCGCAAGCGTGTGTGCAACGTTGTTGCGGTACCAGGTCATGAGTACAGCGGTATTCGCATCGAGGCTGACGATGTTGCCGTAGGGTTCCTCTGCCTTCGTAATGAGCTGAAGGTCTTCCGTGTGAGCCACACAGGTCGTTTCGTCGTGGTTCGTAACCGGCCAGCCGCTCTTTCTGAGGAGCGACTGATAGCAGCCGATCTGCGCTTTGAGCTCTTCCTCTTCGATGGCCAGTCTTGGCATGTCCAGGGTTGCCAGTGAAACCAGATTGGTGGCGTTGACGTCTGCGGCCTGATTGATGCGTACCATGATTTCCCTGCCGAGACGGTTGGCCGTGTCGGCACTTGTCGGGTCGCTCTGCGTATCGAGCCACTCGGGGAGCGACAGCGGTTCGCCGACGTTGATGCTGACCCGTCCGAAATTCTGTTTGATGAGCCGGGCGGCGCGCACCAGGTCACCCATGGATTCACCTTTCTTGGCGCTGCCCCTCAGTTCAGCCAGGTAGCTCGCACCCTCAACAAGCTTCTCGTAGCCGAAGTACACGGGAACCAGCGCAATGGGCTTCGGCAGGCCGCGCATCTGATGGCTGATGGTCATGCGCAGCAGGCCGGTTCTGGCTTTCAGCAGACGACCGGTGCGGCTGCGCCCGCCTTCGGGAAAGAACTCGACACTGTGACCTCGACGATATACCTGGTAGAGATACTCAGAGAAAACCGTTCGGTAAACGTCATCGTCCCGGAAGCTGCGCCGCATGAAAAACGCGCCGGCGCGACGAAGGATCGATCCGAGCACCGGCAGGTTGAGGTTATCCCCGGCAGCGATGTGGGGCACCATGAGGCCGCGCTGAAACAGAAGGTAGGACAGCAGCAGGTAGTCCAGATGGCTTCGGTGCGAGGGCACGTAGACGACCGTGTGGGTTTCTGTCAGCTCCTGCAGCTGCTCAACGCCATTGAAGTCGAGACCATCGTAAATTTTGTGCCAGAACCAGGTGAGCAGGCTCTCGAGCACACGCAGGTTGGGATAGCTCAGATCAGAAGCGATGGTTCTGGCCTGTTTCTCGGCCTTGCGGGTCAGGGAGCTGGTGGCTTTCGGGTCACCCTGCGCTTTGCGTGCAATGGCTGTCTGCACGGCTCGGGACCGGGCAATGCGACGTACCAGGGTGCGTCGGTGCGACAGGTCCGGCCCGAGAGCGGCGGCGCGCTGATTTCTCAAGCGCACACGCAGCAGCCGGGAGGCGCGCCGGCAGCGCAGCTCCAGGGAGAGTTCGTCCTCGGCAGCTTCTGCAACGGGCAAGGGCTTGCCGAGCTGCACGGAGATATCCCCACGATTGAACAGGATGTTCAGAAATCGCTTGAAGCGGCTGGTTACCGCCCAGTTCTCGGAGATGGCGCCGCGCCAGAAGGACGCTTCCCGGCTGGGCGCGCGGCCCCAGAAGACCACGGCCGGCACGAGCTCGGCTTCGCTGGCAACGGTTTCGCTGTCGCTCAGAATCGGTTCGAGCAGCTCCGGCGCGGGTCGGTTGTTCCGGCGTCGTCGCAGAAAGCCGGTGGCGCGGTTCAGAGTGAGGTACTGTCGATCCGCAAGCCCCGGCTGACCGTCTTTGAGCAGCGCAAGATCGAGCACCGCGAGATCCGTCGCCGATGGGTTGGCGAATACGTATATTGGCCTGTTGTGTCGGAGTGCATCTTCGCCGCCGAGGACCCTTGGGGTGATCCAGTGGGACAGCAGCCAGCGCGTGACTCGATGGCGAAGATTCACCGCGCCGGATTGCGGCCTTCGAACAACCCTTCGATCTCGCTGTCGGGGGTGCTGTTGATTTCCACTTCCCAGATGTCGCCGTATTTGCGGCGTGTCAGCTCATTGGATTCCTCGCCGGTGTTGATGACGGTGGGACGAAGGAACACGAGCAGATTGGTTTTGTTGCGTGTGGTTCGGTCGGTGCGGAACAGCCTGCCAAGAACGGGAATATCACCGAGCAACGGTACTTTGCGTTTCACGTCGGTGATGTCGTCCTGTATCAGGCCGCCCAGCACGATGGTTTCGTTGTGGTTGGCGAGTACCGTCGTGTCGATCTCACGCTTGGAGGTCACCACGTCGGCGAACGCATTGTCGCCGATGGCGCTTTCCACGACGCTGGTGATTTCCTGAGCGATCTCCAGCCGCACCGACGTGCCGTCATGAACATGGGGAGTGACGGTGAGCTGCAGGCCCACGTCCTCACGGTTGACCGTGGTGAACGGATTGTTCGCCCCATCCGTGGTCGTCGTGAAAGAGCCCGTGCGGAAGGGCACTTCGTTACCAACGACGATCTTTGCTTCCTGGTTGTCCATCGTCATCAGCGACGGTGTGGACAGCAGGTTGGCGTCGGTGTTGGTCGACAGCGCACGAACGACCGCACCAAAGGATATGCCGTTGAGGTCGACTTTTGCGGCCGCCAGGGTAGGGGTGCCACTCGCTGCTGCCGAGAGCGCGCTCAGCGGATCGATATCGCTCGTGCTGGTGATGGCGCCGTCATCGGGTATCAGGCCGCCAAGCAGCGTTTGCAGAGTGGTATCCAGTGCGGTGGAGACCAGCGGCAGGGTGCCATCGCCGCCTTCGGCATCGACCGCAGCGATCGACACGCCGAGATCCTTCGTGTCATCGACTCTGACCTCGACGATCGCCGCCTCGATCAGCACCTGAGTGCGACGTACATCGAGCTTGGCGATGACGTCGAGGATCTCGTTCATGGTCCCCGGGTCGGCGCGCACGACGATGGCGTTGAGCGACTCGTCAGCATGAATGGTGGCTTCCTCGGCACCATCGTCCTTTGCGCCTTTGGGCAGCAGGGAGTTGATTGCCTCTGCGGTCTTCACGGCGTCAGCATGGCTGAGGCGTATCACCTGGGTGGAGCCGGTCGTGGTGGCGGGCTGGTCCAGTTTGTCCACCAGCTTCAGCACTTCGGCGATAGGGCGGGGTTTACCCTTGAGCACCAGGGAGTTGTTGCGTTCGTTGGCAAGAATCTGCACACGCTGGGGGCCCTTGGCGTTGCGGCCGATCTGGTCCGGCGCCAGCTTCTCGAGCAGCGCCACGACGGAGCCTACCCAGGCCTCCTTGAGGGGGACCATTTCGATCATGTCCTCATCGCTGACGTCGATCTGACGAATGATACGGCTGAGGCGCTCGATGTTGTCGGCATGGTCGGTGATGATGACCACGTTGGGTTGCTCGATGGGGCCGATGTGACCGTACTGCGGAATCAGCGGCCGCAGGATCTTGACGAGCTCCGTGGAGGCGACGTTCTGTGCGGAGATCACCCGAGTTACCAGTTCTCCCGCCGGGATCTGGCCGAGCTTGCCCTCGGCGCCCGGCGACTGCTTACCGATCGCGGTCTGCTGGATGCGGATCACTTCGCCTGATTGCGATGCCGTGAAACCATGAGCGCGAAGTACCTGCAGAAAGAGCGCATAGATGGTCTCTTCGTCCATGGACTCCTTGGAAATCACCGTGACCTTGCCTTTCAGGCGGGGGTCGATGACGAAGGTTTTGCCCGTCACTTCGGCTACGAGCTCTACGAACTCCTGGATCGGAGCTTCCTTGAGGTTGATCTGGTACGCCCAGGCCTTCGCTGTGGCGAGGAGCGACAGCGTCAGGGCGACGAATGTGATCAGTGACAGGCGGATGGTGGTTTTCATAGAGGGATACTACTTCAAGGAGGTGGTGACAAAGAACCGTCGGGAGCCGCGTTGTATCTCGATGCGGGCGCGGCCCTGCTCCAGTACCTGTGTGAGCAGAGCCCGGTCGGCGTCGATATCGCCCACCGGCTGCCCGTTGACTGACAGAATCAGGTCGCCCGGCTGCAGGCCGGTCTGGCGCAGGTAGGGGGCCTGGGCAAGGCTGCCGACCTGGTAGCCGTTGCCATCAGATGCCTCGATGCCGAGGTCTTCGAGTAGCCCCTCAGGGTCCTGCTCGATCTGTTCGGAGTACGCATCTACCGCTTCCGCGGCGGAATCGTACTGCTCTTCATACTGCTGGCTGTCGACTTCAGCATCGTAGCCGGCGTCATCGTCGTAATCCTCCTCGACGACGAACTGGGTTTTGAGCTCCGGAAAGTTCAGGCGCTCTCGGCTGCCTGCGCGGCTGAGCACTACGTGGTCGCCAGCGACCTCTACCAGCTCCGCATTGCCCGGCACCATTTCACCCACCCGGTAGAACAGGCCGCCTTTGCCCCGCTGAGAGATGATGGCCGAGCCCTTGCTCGTCTCGTCATCCGGGTCTGCGGCAAGCACCGCGAGAAGCTCCAGCGGTAGCCTGGTCACGACGGCAACCTGCTCCTCCGGGGCTTCCTTTTCGGGCGCGTCCGCGACGCCGAAAAGGTGACGGTCGACGATCGAGCGGATGTTGACTGCAGGACGGGGGCGCTCCTGGCGCGCAGCGCTTTCGGCTGTTTTGGGTGTCTGTTGGTCGGCGCCTGCCACGAAGAAAAGGCCTGTGCTCGCCAGGGTGTAGGCGATGCCTGCGATGATGAGCCATTTGGCGGCCACAGCCAGCGGCTGGCTCATGTTGCTAAGCCCTTCCAGACCCTTGATCGACACCTTATTAACCACGCAGGCCTACCCCATAACCTGCTGATATTACAGAAGTTGTTCTTCCAGCTCCAGCACTATAGCGTGATCCGGGTCGCTGCCTCGCCAGGGCCGGCCTGCGAGCTTGGTGAGCAGCTTGGTGATACCGATGCGGTAGCGTCCGTTGTCCAGAAGTCGCGCCTGCAGCAGCGGTGTTGAGCTGTCTTCCGGCAGCACGGTGGCGGTCGCTTCTCCGTTCTGAGACTTCAGGATGGCAATAAGTGGAGGTAAAACAGCGAGTTGCAGGCTGTTTGTTTCTGGGTATTGAATATCGCCACCCTGCCATCGCAGGGTGCCGTCCAGGTGCTCCACACGACGTTCGTAGCTTGCTGACAGGTCGAGGGACTCCACCTGCACGTCGCCCGTCATCGTAATCTGGTAGGTCGACAGCAGGCGGTTGACTGCGGCGTTGGTGATGAATCCGGAGAGGCTCGTGGCAAAACCGGTAGCCGTGCCGTTCAGTTCGCCGGTCAGGTCCACGTCCTGCGACGCCAGGCGGATGTCGTAGGCGAGCGTCAGGGTCAGAAGCTCTTTCGGCTGAATCTGCCAGTCGAGCGTTCCCAGGGGTGCCTGGTCGATCAGTATGGTGCCGGAGCCGTTCCACAGCGTGCCTCTGGTGTCGATGAGGTCCATTCCCTGAACCTGCTCCACGGCCTGTCGCAGAACGCCGGCTGGCGCTTTCCACACCCCGAATGCGACCACCAGGAGCAGGATCAGAAGCGCTGCGCGGATCATGTGGAAGCGGGGAGAAGGCGTGACAGGATGGCAGTATAGATTTCAGCCAGCGGCTCCAGGTCGCTGATGCGCACGCATTCGTCGATCTTGTGGATGGTTTCGTTGACGGGACCGAGCTCCACCAGCTTTGTGCCTGTGGGTGCGATGAATCTGCCGTCGGAAGTGCCGCCGGATGTGGAGAGGCTGCCTGGAGCGCCTGTGACCTGGGAGATGCAATCGAGCACCAGCTCCGTGAATGGGCCGGGCTCAGTGAGAAACGGTTCGCCCGAAAGTGACCAGTCGAACTCGCAGGCCAGCCCGTGGCGGGCAAACAGGGCCTCGGTGCGATGCTGTATTTCGTCTGCAGTAAGCTCCGTCGAATAGCGGAAATTGGCCACCACTTCGAGTGTTCCCGGAACCACGTTGGTCGCACCCGTGCCGGCGTGGATATTGGAGATCTGCAGGCTCGTGGGTGGGTAGGACGCGTTGCCTTCGTCCCACACCTGGCTGGTGAAGTCCGCCAGCGCCGGTGCGGCGAGATGGATCGGGTTCTGCACCTTTTCGGGGTAAGCCACGTGACCCTGCACGCCGTGTATGGTGATGTTGACGTTGAGCGAGCCGCGGCGGCCGTTTCGGACCACATCGCCGAGACGGTCGCTGGACGATGGTTCGCCCACCACGCAGTAGTCGAGCTGCATGCCATCTTCGGAGAGCGTCTGCATGACGTAACGGGTGCCATGTTCGCCCGGTCCTTCCTCGTCGCTGGTGAGCAGAAATGCAATGGTGCCTTCGAAATCCCGCTGCCGTTCGGCAAACCGCTCGACAGCCACCACCATGGCGGCGAGGCTGGCTTTCATATCGGCTGTGCCGCGACCGTAGAGGTAACCGTCTTTACGGGTGGGCTCAAAGGGTGGCGTGTGCCAGGCCTCCAAAGGGCCTGTGGGCACCACGTCAGTGTGTCCGGCAAATGTGACGATGGGATGACCGCTGCCGAGCGTCGCCCAGAGGTTGCTCACGCCGCCCCTGTCTCTTCTTTCGCAGCGGAAACCGAGCGCTTTCAGGCGTTCGCCGATCAGCTCCAGGCAACCGGCGTCCTCCGGAGTGATGGAAGGACGGGCAACCAGCGCTTCTGTCAGCTCGAGAACGGCGTCAGTCATCAGTTGTGTGCGTGCAGCGCTTCGTTCAGCTCGATGGCTCGACGGTTGGTGCGACACTGTACTTCGCCGGTGGCGCCGTTGCGGATGAACAGCATGTCGCTGCCCCCGGCGAGTTCCCGGGCGCGAACGTTTTTCACTTTCTCGCCGTTCTCATCGATGAGCGAAACGGGGGTGGCGGCCGTAATGTAGAGGCCTGCTTCGATGGTGCAGCGGTCACCCAGCGGAATGCCGCAGCCGGCATTGGCACCGATGAGGCAGCTTTCGCCGATGCTGATCACGACCGAATTGCCGCCCGACAGAGTGCCCATGGTGCTGGCGCCGCCACCGAGGTCAGTGTGCGCGCCAAGTACGACGCCCTGAGAAATGCGGCCTTCCACCATGGCCGGCCCCGCCGTGCCCGAATTGAAGTTCACCTGGCCTTCGTGCATGACCGTGGTGCCTTCACCCAGGTAGGCGCCAAGACGCACGCGGCTGGCGTCGGCGATGCGCACCCCTGTCGGCACCACGTAGTTCACCATGCGCGGGAACTTGTCGAGGCTCTGTACCTCCAGGTGTTCGCCGCTGACTTGAGCGCGCGTCAGGGCAGCGGGCAGATCCTCTGCGGCGATGGGGCCTTGAGTGGTCCAGGCAACGTTCGGGAGCTGCGCAAAAAGGCCATCCAGATTCTGGCTGTTGGGCTCTGCCAGCCTATGGGAGAGCAGGTGAAGCTTGAGGTACGCCTCAGCAGTGCTTTCGATGGTGCTGTCATTGGTCAGCAACACACTCACGAGCGGACGGTCGCACTCGGTCAGCGGTGCAAGCCCAGCGGTGATGTGCTCCGGCAGCCCGGCCAGCTTTGCGGAGATTTCCGACGGCTCGATGCGTGACACGCCGACTTCGAAATTGGCCAGAATGGCGCTCGAGACATCTGCTTCCGGTGCTTTCTGCGGTGCGGGGAAGAAGCAGTCCAGCATGACGCCGGTGGCGGATTCACGGCAGGTGCCCAGGCCCCAGGCATAGATATCAGTCATGGCTCACTCATCGGTTCTGCGGGAGGGCGCGTACGCTACCATAGGAGTCTGGCACGCGGAATGGTGTGCTAGAAGTCGAAGGTTATCCGGTATTTCATGCCTTCGGTTGCGACGGGCCGGCCCTCTTCGAAACGCGGCGCGAATCGCCAACGCTCGAGCACCTCGAGCGCTGCGTCGCCGAAGTGAGGAGAGCCCTTCGCTTCCAGCACGGCGCCGTCTTTTGTAAAGCCTTCCTCGTCGATTGTGAACTCCAAGATCGCGTAGCCTTTTCTACCTTTTTTCAAGGCCTGTTGCGGGTACTCCGGCGGTTTGATGTACAGCGGCTCCTGCTGGCGGTCGAGGTCGAATGGGCGCATGGCGCCAATCGCCTGGCAATGTTTCGTGGCGGATTTGCGGTCACCTTGCTCTTCGAACGTGCGCACCAGAAACGCGTGGCTTCGAAGCGCCCCATCCGGGTTGCGGGTGCCGAAGCCGACCAGGCTCTCCTCGAAGTGTTCGATCGCCTGCTTTTCGGCACCGATGGCCAGGTTGTGTTTGCCGAGCCAGAAATGCGCCTGGGCGGTTTTTTCGTGCTCCGCTCCGTGCATTTCTTCGAACAGTGCCAGAGCCTTACGCAAGTGAGATCGGCCCCGTCTCGAGCGGCCGTAGCCCAGCGCGCTTTTTCCGGTTTCGAACTCAACGCGGGCCTTCAATGCGAGATCTTCCGGCTCGATGCCGTCGACGATTCTCAGTGCGCGTCTGTGCGCTGGTGCCACGCCGCCGCGCAAAGTGCTCTGCACGTTGCCGAGCTTGATGAGGGGCTCGATGACGCCACGGGATTGCTTGCCATACAGGGCCTCGTGACGCTCGAGTGCATCCTCGAGCTGTTTGCTTGCGTCGTCGAGCTCGTTGGTTTCCCAGAGCATGATGCCGTAGTTCAACGAAAGCGTGGCCAGGTCTTTGTGATCTTCAGGAAGCTCGTTGCGGCCGGCTGCCCAGGCATGCCGGGCGGCGTCCCGTATCTTGTATTTGTCGCCTGTTTTGAGCGCCGCTTCAAATTGCCTGACTGCTTCAGAGAGAGAAGGTGCTTCCGTATTCGAGGCGTGCAGGACGGGGCCGGTGGTACATAGTGCGGTTGCAAAGGCGAGGGTGAGAAGTCTTGTTCCGATCACGTCTGTTTCCTCATCCCTGGAATAGAGCTGATCATCTCGTAACCGTTATCCGTTCGGCAAGTTGTTTTCAGGCGAGGAAGGCGTGCAGTCTCCTGGCGGCCTCTTCGCACTCCTCGAGAGAAGCCACCCAGGCGATGCGCACATGCCCCTCGCCTGGGTTGCGTTCGTCGCCGAGATTGCCGGGCCGGCTCAGAAAAGGCCCGGGCAGAACGGTGACGTTCTGCTCGCGGAAGAGCCGGGATGTGAACTCGAGCGCATCGCCGGGGGTCGGCAGCCACCAGTAGAAGCCGCCATCGGGATCTTCTGAAGGTGCATGTGCGCCGAGTATCTCGCGTACCCGCTCGAACTTCGTTCTGTAGAGCGCGCGGTTGGTGACGACATGTTTCTCATCGTTCCAGGCCAGGGCGCTTGCTGCCTGGGTATGTGCCGGAAGCGCGCAGCCTTCATAGGTGCGGTACTGGTAGTAGGCATCGAGAACCGTTGCATCTCCTGCAACGAATCCGGAGCGCAGCCCGGGCAGGTTAGAACGTTTTGACAGCGAGTGGAACACGACGCAACGACGGTGGCCGGTGTTGCCCATCGCTGTGCTGGCTTCGAGCAGGCCAGATGGAGGTGACGACTCGTCAAAGTAGAGCTCCGAGTAGCATTCGTCGGAGGCGATGACGAAATCGTAGGTATGTGCTTTGTCGATGAGCGCCTGGAGCTGATCCAATGGCATGACTTTGCCGGTCGGGTTGCCCGGCGAGCAGAGGTAGACAAGTTCCGTGGTTCGCCATGTTTTCTCATCGATGGCATCGAAATCCGGAAGGTAGTCGTTGTCTGCGTAGCTGCCCACGAACTTCGGTTCAGCGCCGGCGAGCAGCACCGCACCCTCGTAGATCTGATAGAACGGATTCGGGAGCAGCGCGATGCCGTTCGGGCGGCCGCTCATCGCTGCCTGGGCGAAAGAGAAGAGCGCTTCCCGGGTGCCGGCCACCGGCAGCACTTCCGTGGCCGGGTCGATGGTCGCTCCGAACCGTCTCAGGAGCCAGCCGGCAATGGCTTCGCGCAGCGCGTCGGAGCCGCGGGTGGCTGGATAGGTTGCCAGGTCCTTCTCGAGCAACTGGGCATCGATCAGACGGTCGACGACGAATTGCGGCGGGCTGTGCTTGGGCTCGCCGATGCTGAGCGCGATGTGCGCCCCATCCGTCACCGGGGTGATGTCCTGTTTGAGCGTGGCGAGCTTCTGAAACGGATAGAGCTGAAGTCTGTCGAGGTTCGGGTTCATAGGGTCTGATGCTGATTCCAGTCCAGTGTTTGCCGGATGGCGTGACTCAGATCGTAGGCCAGAGACTCGCCATACGGTTCGTGCTCCGCGGTCTGAATCTCGAAGATGTCTTCCACCCGATCGCCGAGCGTGTTGATTCTGGCCTGCAGCACCCGAACGCCGTAGCGGTTGAACAGCATGCCGATTTCGGCGAGCAGGCCCGGTCGGTCGGAAGCATGGATGGTGAGCGTTGAGCAGTCCACTGACTCGTTGGCTTCAATGTCCACCTCCGTGGACTTGAACATCTGCTTAGCCGCGCGGTCCACGCCTTTACTTGCCTGGTGCTCCGCCTCCCAGTTGGTATCGAGGCTGCTGGCGAACACCTCGGCAATGTGAGCGTGCTTGTCCTCGTCCAGCGCGTTGGCGTCCCGATCGAGCACCACATAGCTGTTGAAGCAGAGCCCTTCCTCGCTGGTGTTGATGTTTGCTTCGAAAACCGACAGGCCGAGTTTGTCCAGCGCCATGGCGCTGGCGCCGAAGAGTCCAGGGCGGTCCGCCGTGTAGAGGTAGATCTCGGTGGTTGATTCCTCTTCTACCTGTGGGGTGTAGTTGCAGATGTGCACGGCATTTCTTTCGTCCTGGCCGATGAGTTCCAGCGCCACGTTGGCGATATGTCTTGGGCTGTGACGGATGAAAAACTCGTCTCCCGGGCTCGATAGAAAGCGATCGACGGCTTCCGGGTCCAGGTCGGGACTGGCCGCAAACACCTTTTCGCGGACGCTCTCTCGCGCCTCGATGACGGTGGCTTTTTTATCTACCGGAGACTCCAGCCCCCTCCTGAGCGCTCGCCGGGTGGCCACGTAAAGATGCCGAAGCAGGGTGGCGCGGTAGCTGTTCCACAAGGTCGGGTTGGTCGCATTGATGTCGGCGACAGTGAGCGTGTACAGAAAGTCGAGGCGCCTTTCCGATTTCACCGTTTCGGCGAACTCGTGAATGATCTCGGGGTCGTAGATGTCTTCGCGCTGCGCGACAGATGACATCATCAGGTGTTTCTCCACAAGCCAGCTTACGAGCTCCGTGTCTGCGTCGTTGAGCCCGTGCATACGGCAGAACTTTTCGGCTTCGATGGCGCCGAGTTCGGAGTGATCGCCACCGCGTCCCTTGGCGATGTCGTGAAACAGGCCCGCCATGTACAGCAGTTCGATCCTGGCGATCTTTTTCACGCAGTGCGAGGCGACCGGATAGAGCTTCTCCGCGGAGCGGTAGAAGAACCTCCGCAGGTTGCGGATCACCTGCATCGTATGGGCATCCACGGTGTAGATGTGGAAAAGGTCATGCTGCATCTGCCCGACGATCCGGCCGAACTCAGGGATGTAGCGGCCGAGCACCCCGTAACGCCGCATGCGGGTGAGCGTGGAAACCAGCATGTAGGGGGAGCGAAGCAGGTTGATGAAGTGCTCAGTGACCTCCGGGTCGCATCGAAAGTCCTCATCGATGCGGTCCAGGTTATCGCGGATCGCGCGGATGGTATTGGCGCGCACCCCCGCGACGTCCTTGCGGCTGGCCATGACCACGAACAGCTCCATGAGCGTTGCCGGTTTACTCTCGAATATCTCTTCGTCGATAGCCTCGACGTAGCCGCCCCGGAGCTGAAAACGCTCGTTCAGAGGCGTGATCTTCTCGCTGCGCTCCTTGAAGATCTGCTCTTCGAAGTGCTGCAGAAGAATGTCGTTGACCTCGCGCAGCAGGGAAACGTGTCGGTAGTAGGCGTGCATGAAACGTTCGACGCCGAGCTGCGCTTCTGTGTCGGCATAGCCCAGCCGTTGAGCCAGTTCCCGCTGATGCTCGAACTGCAGCCGGTCTTCCTTCCGATTGGCCAGAAGGTGCAGCCCGAAGCGCACCCACCAGATGAAACGCCGGCCGTTGACCAGCCAGTTTTTCTCCTGTTCAGTGAGTGCGCCCAGAGTGACCAGCGCGTCTGGGTCGGACGTGCCGAAATGCCGCAGACAGACCCACATGGCCGTGTGGTAGTCGCGTAAACCGCCGGGCGATGACTTGATATTGGGTTCGAGCCCATAGTCGACGTTGTCGAAACGGTCGTGGCGCTTTTTCTGCTCGTCGCGCTTGGCGTGGAAAAAGTCTGCGCTCGGCCAGACCTTCCGTGACTTGAGCTGCTTTTTCAGCAGGGCCTCGAGGTTTGCCTCTCCGGCCAGAAAGCGGTGTTCCAGCAGTGCGGTCGCCACGGTGATGTCGGCAGCAGCCACGTCGCGACATTCCTTCGGTGTGCGCACGGCATGACCGATTTCGAGGTTCAGGTCGTACAGGTCGCGCAGAAACGCCTCGATGGCTCCTTTGTGTTTGTGGGGAGCCTTGCCGAGCACCAGCAGGTCGATGTCGGAGTAGGGGTGCAGCTCGCCGCGGCCGTAGCCGCCGACGGCCAGCAGGGTCATGTTTTTCGCGCCGGCAAAGTGCTTGTCCCAGAACCGGCGCACCACGCTGTCGATCATTGCCGTGTGGTTGGCGATCAGGTCGGCGACTTCCTCCCGGGCCCAGTAACGCTCTGCCAGCGCCTGGGTGTTGACACGGATGGCTTCACGCGCTTCCAGAACGTCGTTCATCTGGTCGTCGTTCACGAGCGGCCGGGAAGTTCGGTTTCTTCGTCTCTCGCGGTGAAGATCTCACAGCCATCGGCAGTCACCATGATCGTATGCTCCCACTGCGCCGACAGCTTGCGGTCCTTGGTCACTGCGGTCCATTGGTCCGAGAGGATTCTCAGATGGCGTTTGCCCTGATTGATCATCGGCTCGATGGTGAAGGTCATGCCTGCTTCCAGCGCCATTCCCGTTCCAGGACGGCCGTAGTGCACCACCTGCGGGGCATCGTGAAACACGGTTCCAATGCCGTGGCCACAGAACTCTTCTACCACGCTGTAGTGGTGGCGCTTGGCATGGCGCTCGATGGCCCGGCTGACTGTCGAACAGTTCAACCCCGCGGCCCTGCGCTTCTTTCAACGCCTGGGCTTTG
>JAUIKX010000031.1 GCA_030430515.1 Gammaproteobacteria bacterium
GATTCATACAGGGCCCATGCTGCCGGAGAGTCGGGGCAGCGTGCACATCGAATCGCTTGCCCCGGCGGATGCACCCCGTATCCATTTCAACTACCTCTCCCATCCTCGTGATCTGCAGGTGTTTCGGCTGGCGGTGCAGCACGCGCGAACCCTGATCAAGCAGCCGGCATTCGATGACCTGCGTGGCACCGAGCTGGCGCCCGGCCCGCAGATACAGAACGACGAAGCGCTGGATGCATGGATCCGTGCCAATGCGGAAAGCGCCTACCATCCCTGTGGTACCTGCCGCATGGGTAGCGATGAGCGCTCCGTGGTGGATCCCCAGGCCCGTGTCCATGGCGTGGAAAACCTGCGGGTGGTCGATGCGTCGATCTTTCCGTTCATTCCGAACAGCAATCTCAACGCGCCGACGATTATGTGCGCAGAGAAGGTTGCCGCGGCAATGCTCGAGGGGTGCTAGAAAACCCCGATCACCCGCTCCAGTGTCCACATACCCGCGACGCAGCCCATGGCCCAGCAGTACGCGCCGATAGGAACAGGTCGTCGCATGGCTGCCTGTACCAGGGCCATGAACGCGAGCACTACGACAATCACCAGAATCTGCCCGAGCTCGATGCCGACGTTGAACAGGAGCAGCGATAAGGCCAGCTCATCACGCGGCAAGCCGATCTCCAGCAGCACGCCGGCAAAGCCGAGGCCGTGCAGCAACCCGAAAATCAGTGCCATGATCCAGGGCCGGGCGCGGGTCAGAGCAGAACGCCTTTCGACAGGCAGCAAGAGCTCTCGGGCTAGAAAGAGGATCGACAGGGCGATGATGGCTTCCACCGGCGCTTGAGGTACCTGCACGATTTCGAAAACCGAAAGCGCCAGCGTGATGCTGTGCGCCACGGTGAACGCGGTGATGGTCTTCAGCAGCTCCATGCGCCCGGGGATGAACAGTACGAGGCCGATGACGAAGAGCACGTGGTCGATGCCGAACAGCAGGTGCTCGATGCCCAGCCAGAGGTACTCGAATACAGGGGGGGCTGCGTTGGCGAGGTCCACCTCGGGGGACTCCGGCCGCAAAAGAAAGCTCTCGCTTTCGCCGTCAGCAGTGCGCAGCTGCAACATCACGTCGGTGAGTGTGCGTGTCAGGCCGCTGATCTCAATCCGCGCGTTTGCCAGATCGCAGTCTGTTGACCAGCGATGGATCAGCGCAGCGCCCGTCAGTTCGGGTTGCTGCAGGGCGTTGAGCTCGCAGCCCTCGGGAAACACGGGATCGATGGGCAGGCGCCGGTCCTGAAGTACCGGCTGCTTCCAGAGAACCTGCCAGGTACCATCAGCCTGCTCATCGAGCTGCAGATACGCCGGGCGTACCTCGTGCGCTTGGGCAGCGACGCCTGCAAACAGAACGACGATGCAGAACAGCCACTTTGTCATGGACGCTCGATCTGGTACTGCTCCAGGAGCGTTTCGTAGTAGCGGGCGTTGGCGTCTTTGCGTTGCTGCATCTGGTAGTCGGTGCGTACGCGCTCCCGCGCTTCCTCGAATGGAATCACTGCTTGAGGTAATCGGTTTTCTATGAGCACCGCGTGCCAACCATAGGCGCTGCGGATCGGTCCCAGCCAGCCTTCGCCCTGCAGCGCGAAGAGATCCTCAGCAAACTGGCGTCCGAAGAGATCGCCGATCTCACGTTCCGAACGTTCTGCGTAGACTCTCTGCAGCATGAATGGATCGCCTTCAACCGCCGGATCTTTCAGTGCATTTTCCGCGTCCGCCAGCGCATCCTCCCGTCGATCGACGCTGAAATAGCGGTGGCGGAACGAGATACGCGCCGGCCGCGTGTAGGTGTCTGTGTGGCTTGCGTAGTAATCGTTGAGCTCAGATTCTTCAGGCGGCGCCGCAGTGGCGATGTCTTCGGTCAGGAACGTGAGCTTCTGAACCATGCGCCGACGCACGATGGTGTCGTTGGCGTCGAGCCCCATGCGCATGGCCTCGCGGTAGTACACCTCCTCCCGGATGTGCGCCTCGATGAGGCCGTTGAGCTCCTCCTCGGTCGGTGCTCTGCGCATCTGCATGGCCCACTGATCTTTCAGGCGTGTGATGTCGTTTTCCGATACCGTTATGGAACGGTCTGCGTCATCGCCCTGCCAGACATCGGCGATCAGCAGCAGAACGGCGCCAACACCAATGAATACCCACAGCGGGTCTTTCAGCCACTTGCTCATCAGTTCATCTCAAAGCCGCCGGACACGGACAGAGCCACGCCGGTTACGTTACGCGCGCTCGCCAGATATACGGCGGCCTCACCCATGTCTTCGACCGACTGCGCCCGGCCGAGGGGCACCATTTCCTGCATCATGGTTTCGAACTCTTCGGTCTTCTGATCTTCGCTCGTGGCGTTTGTGGGCATGAGGTGGTCGAGCCACATGGCGGTGCCCACGAAGCCCGGGCAGATCGCGTTGACGCGGATGCCGTGGGGCGCAAGCTCGGCCGAGAGCGATTGGGTGATGCCGATGGCGGCGAATTTGGATCCGCAATAAGCGCTCATATTTGCGAAGCCTTTTTTGCCTGCGATAGACGCCGTGTTGATGATCGCGGCGTTTTCTGAGGCCTTGAGCGCATCGAGCGCTGCGCGCGTCATCAGAAAGATGCCTTTCGTGTTGACCGCGAAGATGCGGTCCCATTCGCCATCATCGAACTGCTCGATGGGGCCGGAGCCGACGATCCCGGCGTTGTTGGCAAGAATATCGAGCGTGCCGAAGCGTTCGATGGTAGCGGCCACGGCCGCGTTGCATGTGGCCGGGTCGGTCACGTCTACGTGTACCGCTCCGACTTCGCCATAGGCGCTGAGCTCATCGCGCGTGGCCAGAAGCTCACTGTCGCTGGACAGTTCATAGCTCCAGCGATCGCTGCCGCCGATATCCGCCAGCATGATGTTGGCTCCGGCATCCAGCATGGCCCGGGCGATGCCCTTGCCGATTCCCCGCGCACCACCCGTTATCAGTGCAGTCCGACCCTTCAGTGCCACTGCCCACTCCTTCCCGAGAAAAAACGCATTATGCCGGTATGGCGCTGGCTTGTGCACTCGGCGCCAATCGCGATAGACAGGGGTGATGAGTATCATTGCAGCTTTGCAATGGGAGGCCCGTCATGTCCGAGCGTATCTACAGCGATTTCCGTCAGCCCCGTCAGATGCTGGCTGATCAGGAATATGATGGACACCTGTCCATTCACGACGACAGTATGGCCTCCAATCTCGGCTTTGCCGGCGCGCCCATTGAAGGCCCCACCCACTTTTCCCAGTTCGTTCACCTCTGCCAGGCGCATTTTGACGACACCTGGTTCGAGCGGGGATGCATCAGCGCGCACTATCAGAACATGGTGGTGGAGGGCGAAGAGGTCCGAGCCTTTATCGAGGTGAATGATGAAGGCGTATTGATCGGTGCGGAAAAGCGCGACGGCACGCCGGTGCTCACCGGCACCGCATCGGTAGGGCCGGACTACGGTGAGACTGAGATCGACCGCCGGCTGGCTCGTCTGAAGCCGTCCGAGCAGCTCGTCATACTGTCGGATCTCGAAGTGGGACAGAAAGGTGCCGGCAACCCGGAGCCGGTTGTCATGGGTTTCGACCAGCATATGGGCGATCTCTACCCGTTTTCTCTGCGCCAGAAGCTGGCTGCGATAACAGAGTCACACCCCTGGTACACCGAAGATGGCGCCTCGACCTCCCCGTGGGGTCGGCCGGTCATACCTTTGGAGATGATCAGCGTGCTCACGCAGTATTCCAGCCGTCAGGCCGGGTTCAGAACGCGGGGGCCGGCGGTAGGCCTCTTCGCCGCCCAGGAGATCCGTCTCATCGATGGCCCGCTTTTCGTCGATCAGGCTTACCTCCTCGAACGCGAGATCATCGCGCTCAGCGAGAGCAGACGGACGGAGTCGAACTGGATCAGAACGCGCGTCATCGACGCGGATGACCGACAGCTGAAGGCCGAGGTCATTCTCAACTCAGCGACGATGAAGGCCTCTTACTCGAATTACGAAGAAGACGCGCGCAAGCTCGGCAAAGTGCTGTAGTGAATCGATTGCGGCTCAGACACCGGTTATCTGCACGGAGAATATGACATGCCGTTCGCACAAATAAATGACGCCAGGTTGTGGTACGACAGTTTCGGCAGCGGTGAGCCGATACTCCTGCATCACGGCTACACAGCGTCCCGTGTCAACTGGATGCCGGTTGCAGAGCGGTTGGCTGATCGCTATCGAATCGTTCTCATGGAGTGCCGGGGAGCAGGAGAAAGCGAACATACGGCTGATGGCTATACGTTCGAACAGTATGCGGCCGACGTCATCGGCCTGTTGGATTATCTGGAACTGGCGCGTGTGACCTTTGCGGGCCACAGCATGGGGGGCGGCATCGGCTACATGCTCGGACTCGAGCACGCCGAGCGGCTCGATCGCCTGATACTGATGGCGCCGGTGCCCTCTGGCGGTATCGGAGAAATCAATCCGGAACTGCGGCAGGCCCGGCTGGAAGAACGCCGGCGCGGAGATCGCGAAGCCATCCTTCAGCGCTACCGACAGCAGCGGTTCCGTGAAGATGTTGAGACCGAGGCCTGGTTCGCTTCCCGTGCCGATCATATTCTGGGGGTATCGGAAGGCCACTTCGAAGGCAGCGAAGTGGCGATGCGGTCGCTGGACCTCACTGCTCGTCTGGCAGCGCTCGAGACGCCGACCCTGATGATTGCCGGAGGCGTCGACAGCCTGCTGCCGGCGAATCTGGCCGATTACCAGGCGTTGCCCAACGCGGTTCTGGAAGTGGTCTTTCGCGCCGGCCATGAAGTTGCGGTGCATGAACCGGACCGGGTTTCCGATGTCATTGACCAATTCATGCTGCATGGGGTGGTCAATGCGACGACGCTTCTCGAGCGCCTCCAATAGGTTCGATTGCCGTTAGAACTCTCAGATTTAGACCGGTTTTGTCTGGTCTTCGCATCATCACAATTGATGATGTGCGCAATAGGCATGAGTGCCTTACTGATGGAGACGATCGGTAAGAGGCCAACCGCCGTGCCTTCAGACTCAATCCGCCTGGAATTCATCGACAAGCTCTACGCTGTCGCCATGGAGCCCGAACGATTTACGGAGCTGGTGGATATCTGGCACCAGCAGCTGGCCGACGTATCCGAAGAAGGCGCCCAGGCGTTTTCTGAAGATATGCGCCTGATGGAGGCGCACATCCGGCGCGCGGAAACTCTGTTCTCCATGGTGACCTCCAATGAGGCGCTATTGCCTGCTTCGCTCGTCGAGCGTCTGCACTCGGAGCCGCAGCCAGCTCTCGTGATCGACCGGCAGGGCGTCATCGTTGGTCTCAATCCGGCAGCGGTTCAGACGCTCGGTGTCAGCGAGCAGGCGGATTGCTCGAGTCTGGACCTCGATGCAGACACGCTGGGTGTATTGCAGGAGCATGTGGAGCGCGTGCTTGTAGGAGACGAGTCCGCGACTGCTGAGCCGGTGCTGGTGCGAGGCTGGAAACACGCAAGCGGCGAAGCTGTGGTGCTGTCGCTGACCCCTCTGACCACCGCCGGGGGGCGACGCCTGCTCGCGGTGCGTGTTGTGGACTTCGCCTGGCCTGACCGGTTGACGCCTGTGGTACAGGAGGCATTTGGCCTCACCCGTGCTGAGGCGACAGTCATGAAGCTTCTCGCCCAAGGTAACAGCGCCGCGCAGATCGCGGACATCCGAAGGGCGTCGATCGCCACCGTCCGCTCGCAGATCCGTGCCATCTACAGCAAGACTGCAACCCGAAATCAGAGCGAGTTTCTGCGCATGGCACTGGGCCTTGCTGCAGTCGAAAGTGTGGGCAAGTCTGCGGTTCCCGGACGCTTCGATGTAGCCAGGGAAGCCCTCGACCCGCCGCACCCGCGAGAGGAGGAAAGACATCTGCACCGCCTCGCAGACGGGCGCGTCCTGGAGTACGCTGATTTCGGCGACCCGGAGGGTGCACCCTGCGTGCATTTTCACAACGAATTTTTTGGTGACGCAATGGCCGCTGATACCGTGCGGGACGCGGCGCGGAGCGGACTACGCATCATTACCCCGGTACGCCCACACAATGGCCGGTCGTCGCCGTATCCGCGCGATCGTGCCACGCACGATCAGTTCGCTCGGGATTGCGCTGAGCTGCTCGACGCGCTCGGCATCGATCGTGTGGTGCACCTGTCTTTCATGGTCGGTACGGCGTTTTCGCTCGGGTTTGCGGCGCTGTATCCGGAGCGCACTGCAGGAATGGTGATCATAGCGCCAACCTTTCCGTTTCAGGCGCCGGGCGTGCAGCAGGCGCTGCCGTATTTTCATCGAGTGCTCGCGGGTATTCTCAACAGCAGCAACTGGGTGCTGGAATTCATGTGCAGGAGCGGCATGGCCTTTCAGAATCGGGCGGGTACCCGTCAGTTTTTCGAAGCGTTTGCCAAGAGCCGTCCTCAGGACCTGGCGCTCGTGCGGGATGATGAGCGCTTTCTGGTGATGGAGCATGGCGCAAGGTTGTGTGCCGCGCAGGGACATCAGGGGTTTTATCAGGATTATCGTGAGCGGCTCGAGGACCCCTGGTCGCTTCTGATGAAGATCGAATCTCCCGTGTGTGTGCTCATCGGCGAACACTGTCGCTCCAGCACCGCTGAGTCTTTTCGGCTGCTTGCCCGGGAACGAAGCAACGTGTCTACCTGCGTTGCACCGGGAGGCGCCCACTACGTGCTCTACTCCCACGCCCGGCAGGTTGTTGAGCTACTCTCTGCGGTCTGGCAGGAAACGTGCGAGGTTTCTTCCAATGCGGTATGCCAGCAGACCGAGCGCTGATGACCAGTCAGAGCACTGCCGTGTTAGTGCACCGAGCTCCAGGCGACGGATCCGTTCGTCCTGCGCACCGACAGCTCGCCGCGCGAGCTGTCGTTTGATCGCAGGTCATCGCCTGGAATCTCTGGCTGCTCAGAGGTCCGGTTCCACGAGAATGGTCAGCGTATCCGTGAAGGTGTGCGGCTGGCCGTCTGCGATCTGCTCCAGCGCCAACCGAGTTGGCGGACCGATGACGAGCTGTGCGAACAGTGTCAGGTTTTCTCCATCGGTACAGGTCGCATCGCTATTGAACGGGTTGCTGTCGATTGCCGTTTCCGTCACCCCGTTGGAGAAGAAGGTATTGCTGCTGATGGGTACGGGGGACGCCGGGTCGGAAAACGTATCGAGCACCGCCACATCGTAGTTCAGGTTCTGCAGTGAATCGTTAGGGTCGGTGTTCGCCAGCAGGAAGTCGCCTGATGCGTTTCGGTTCGCTCCCGTGATGGTCATGCTGAAGAAATTGGTGGGCGTGAACAGGCAGAACTCACTGACAGCACCGAGCGGCGCGTCTCCGGTCTGTGGAACTTCATTTATCTGCACTTCGAGATCTTCGATGCCGGAGACGATGGCGTCCGGCACGCTTATGTTGACGATGGTTGTAACGTTCACGTTCTGCTCGTCCGCGAGTCCGTGAGATGTGATCGCTGCGGCGATGAGGCCTGCTGCAAGTGTTCTTCTCTGTATCGGCATTGTTCTTTACCTCTCGATCGATGGGGCCGCAGGCGGCACGCTGGCGCCGCCTGCGGGACGGTGGCTACCGGCCGCACTGGCTCTGTGCGGCGGCGCGAATGACGCGGCCTTTGTCACGAGCTCGGATCAGACCGTCGGCATGGAATGCTCTGGCAATTTCGGCGACGCAGCTTACGTACTCTCCATGGTTTGCCCAGTCGGCGTCGCACGGACAGGTCTGGGGTTCGGGCTCTTCGCAGCTGGTGTCGTCGCAGACATCGCCGATGCCATCACCGTCGCTATCGGCCTGGTCGGTATTCGGTGTGTAGATGCAGTTGTCGAGCGGGTCCGGCACGCTGTCTTCGTCTGCGTCGGCAAACTGGTCGGTATCGAGCAGAGCATAGTCAACCGCCATGTATGGTTCGTTCGGGGCGATGACGCGAATGACCACTCGGCCGTCTTCCATATCCGCCCAGGGTACAGCTGCAAACGCCACCTGAATCAAACCGTCGTTGCCGGATCCCTGTACGGTCAGATCGATGCGTACACCATCGACACGAATGGCTGCGGGTTGCACTTCGTAGTCGCCGAAAACGAAGTTGATGTAGTGATCGACGCCATAGTCGATATCGCCAAAGGAAGGTGGTGTGAACTCAAAAATGAACTCGGCGCCGTTGATGTTTCTGCGTAGCACTGATCTGTCGGTCCACTGAGCGCCGAGCAGGTCGAGGGACTCCTCGCTGCTGCGCAGGTCGAAGTCATCGCCTTCGTTGACGGCCATTACGCCATTCTGATTCCAGTCAGGGAGATATTCGCCAACCTCCAGACGGCCATCGCCGTCAGTGTCCGCGGGATCCCCCTCAGCGCTCAGGTGCCCGGTGGGGTCGATGCCGAAGCCGTCGATGTCGCCCACCAGCTGGGTGACCGCGAAGGCCGCGGATGAGCCTGCGAGGACGCTGGCTGCACACACGATTCTGAGCAGTTTCAATCCGCTGAATTTCATATCAAGCTCCTTATGTTTCTTTCGTCGTAGCTGCGCGTAAAGCGCCCACTGTTTCCGCAGGCTATCCGCGGTAGTTGAAACAATAAGGAAGGTGGGGGATCAGCTCATCGTCAAAACTGATGATGAAACTGTTATCAGAAACGGGGTTCGATGATGTAGGTCCTGGAGCGGATCGTCTTGTGTTCTGTTTTGGTATGCCTTCGGAGCACGTAGTCGGGCGTAGCTGTTTGGTCGCCGTGGATCGTCGATCTGGCGATCATCCCTATTTTTGCTTCATCGCGCAGAAGTGCACGGAATTCTTCAGCAATCGGATTGATCTTTACGGTGACGGCAATACGCACCTGTTCTTCCGCTGCGAAACTTCCCTGGCTTGTGCAGAGCCAAATCATGCAGAGTAGCAGTGCTGAAACGCGGGGTGTCACCTGTCAGGCCTGATGGCGCACGCGAAGTGCGGTATCAGAAAGTTTAGTCGGCCCTTACGAGGCTGCCGGTACGCAGGTCACATCCGACAGGTCCACGTAGGTCTCCTGATTATCGGACAGCTCAGGCACAGCGAAAAGGCAGATCGCGTTACCCAGGTCGACTTCGGCTGACTGCCCCGTGCTTCTCACAGGCAGGTCCATGATGAAGTACCCGTCGGTCTCGGTAACGTAGGGGTCAGATTCCGGCAGGCTGATGCGTCCTTGGATCGGCTGTCCTGTACCATCCACCAGGCGACCGAACACCGTAACCGTGCGGAACAGCTCAGGCCGCAGTACAACGAGGTTGCCAGGAAATGGCAGCATGCTGATGCGGCTGTTGTCGTACCCGATGCTGCTCCGACCGATAGGACGGAATGCCACATCATGCTGCTTGAACGCCGTAAGTGGAGTGAAGTTGAGAGTTCGCGATTTGAGCGGCAGCTGGCGGCCATCGATCTTTGCGATGATCTCCACGTCTTCTGGCGTATCCCGGGTATCCATGAGCAGGCCTCCTTCCACAGCGCGCTGGGCGGACCAGGTCAATCCAGTGGTTGTGAGTGCAAGGGTGCTGTAGAGCGATCCCGAGTACGCGAAGCTGCTTGTGTCGGACTGCTCGTGGCGGATTTGCGCCTCCACATCGAAGCTATCGTGACGTCTCCGGCCGCTCAGGCTGAGCTGTCTGCGCGAGTCGCTGTCCTGGCTCAGTCTCGAAGTGAGGTTCCAGGGCACCTGTGCATCCTGGTGGGACCACCAGCCGCCCTGAATGCTGCCGTTCGTGTAGCTCGAATCGTCTCCGCCTGGAGCGCGTCTGTTGAAATGGGTGAGCTGGGAGTTCAGTGACGTGCGCTGTCCTCGAACACCGAACTGGAGCTGTAGCTGCAGCCGATGCCCGCTCGGGCTCTTCTGATACGCCAGGCCGACGCGTCCACGGCCGAAGCGGCCGGGGCTGCGGAAAGGGCGCGACCAGTTCAGACCCCAGGCTTCCTGCAATGGAGTTGATTGCGCACGTCTCGCCCGCATGTTGGCAGAAATCGTACCCATACCGGCGGGCAGTTCGGTGCTGGCAGTCACATTGGCTTCGGTGAACCTCTGCGAACGGTAACGAAACGCTGAAGCGAGCGAAGGCAGTCTGCTGTGTCGAAAACTGCTGCTGAAGTTGACCCCGGAGAAACGGCCGCCGGCGAGCGCTGCCAGCGACGCTCCGCCGTTGGATGTCGCGAGGCCCGACAAACGCATCCGTACGCGGTTATAGCTTCGCTCGCCTGACAATTCGGCGAAGCACATGTCATCGAGCATACCGAGGCGTCCGCCAAGCACCAGTCCGTTCATCGCGGGTCGCGTCACTCGCAGCGCTGCAAACGGGAGCTGGTTGATTTCGAACCTGCTGGCGGACGCGCTGGCGTCGCGTGTGTAGCCTGCCTGAAAGGTAAACGACAGGCGTCCTGGAGGCTGTGAGCTGTTGCTGCGGAAGAAGAAACGACGCTCCTCCCAAACTGTACCGCTGACTCCGCGAATGGTGATGAGTAGATCATAGGAACCGGCTGGGAACGAATGCGTAGGCAGTCTGATCGTTCCGCTGCGGAAAAATCGGGATAGCAGCAACTCACCGTCGCGCACGACCTCAACCTGACTGTCTTCGTCCAGGAACAGCATTAATGGTGTCGCGTTCGAATTCCTGTCAGTCTGCAGCGTGCGTTCGGCGGTACCCCACTCCAGGCCCAGCAGATCGATCTGTGAAAAATGTTCCGACGCCTCCGCCTGAAGGAGGCCCACGCCGAGCCTGTATCTCCCTGCAAAGCGAGCGAAACCTGCATTTCTCGAGAAATATCGGCCGGAGCTCGAGAGTACGCCGTTGGCAAAAACGTTTGATGTTCCCCTTCCCGCAACTAGGTTGATGGTCAGCGAGCCGCGCTGCCGGGCTGTACGAGTAGCGTGACGCCCTGACATGCGCCAGGCGAAGCTGCTGAGCAGCCCCGCTGCTTCCGGATCGCTCGGCACGACCGGCGCCTGCGGCGTGACGAAGCGTGTGGGTCGGTCGATGCTGAGCCGAGGTATTCGCGGCTCGTAGACGATGGACAGATTCCCGGGTCTTCCCGGACAACGTTCGTCGGTGAAACGGATGCATGCAGCTGAAGGGGCCTGCAGCCGCTTGAGAAAATCCTCAGCTCTGCGCAGGCGCGGCACCAGATTGCTTACGGCTTGAGGGTCGAAAAATTTCAGGGCGCCGTTTTCATAGCTGAGAGTGACATCGCCGGCGTAGTTGCCATCGATGAACAGTTCGACGTATGCGGCGCCGTCAGCGAGCATCCCAGGCGTATCGGACGGCGTTTCTGCATTCGGGACAAGATCGAGAAAGTCCACTGGAACCGTCGAGCGGATATCTGCAGGTACCGCAGCCGCATGGAGCACCGCTGCGATCACGATGACAAAGGCGCTGTACGACTTTCCACTACTTCGCAGCATGATCTGCGGCTCGTTCAGAACACCAGATCGCGGGACTCATTCCCCCAGATCATGCGAAAGGTCGTGGTGCCTTCGTCGTATGGTAGCTCGATCTTCTTTTGCTGGCCGGCGAGCACTCTGAGGGGTTGTAGCTTCTCGCAGCGGTTGTCCGAATCGCACTGCTCACCCATCACGAGTTGAGCAAGCGTGCCACCGGAGTTGGTCAATCTCAGGGATCGTCCCTGTCGCTGACCGGCTAGCTTGGGCAGTGCTCCGCGAGGGCGTATAAACACCCAGGCGGAATAGCCGATCATGACTTTGATGCCCACGGGTGATTCTGTGGCGAGCGTTCCGGTGACAGGCACTACGCTGACCTTATAGAACCGGTCAGTGTCCGGTTCTGCGAGGGCCAGCGTACGGATGCGGCCCTCTTCGCCAGGTTTCAGAACGAGGCGTTGCGGGGACACCAGCAGCCCGAGATCGCGCGGATCGCTCGCCGATCGCGTTTTGCTATCGTCTGCAGTAGGGTCGAGCACCTCGACCACTTCAACTTTGAGATAGAGTGTGTCTGCGCCTTCGTTTTTCGCGAACAGAGCGCCGGCTCGCTGATCGGAGTGGAGGTCGATGAAAAAGTCACTCAACCGTAGAGAAGCCTGCGCGAACATCGGTTGCGCGAGCAGCATCGGTAGGAGCAAAAACGCCCTCACATTCATCCCGCGATGCTCTACAGATCTGGTGCGACCACGACGGTGAGCACATCGGTAAAGGAATGCTGCTGACCGTCCAGAAGGTTGTTGATCACCTCCCGGTTATTGTGTCCGCTCCCGACTGTCGGTTCGGGAAACGACATGTAAAACGTGAGCTGCAGGTTTTCGCCGTCAGTACAGATTTCATCGGAAAAGAACGGGGCGCCGTCAATGCCGGTTTCCGTCACGCCGTTGAAGAATGCACCTGCACTGTTCGAACCGATCGGCTTCTCGGCACCGGAAAAGATGTCGTGTATCAGTATGTCGTAGCTCAGATGTTGAAATTCTGCGTTCGCCTGAGCTTCGTCCTTCAGCCAGAAACCGCCGCCTGCACTTGGACCCTTGTTCGATCCGCGAACTTCCATGGAGAAAAACTGCGATGGCGAAAAGACGCAGAACGTCTGCGCATCCTCGACGACGCTGACCGGCCAGGTGTCGATCAGTTGGTACGTGACGTCCTGAAGGCCGCTGACATGCGCTTCCGGTGCTGCAAGCTGCACATCGACTCCCACGTTTATGCTGCTCTGGTCGACGGCGAGTGCACCAGAGGCCGCGAGGGCCAATGCAGCTGCCGGGATTGCCAAAATGCGCTTCATGAGGTTTCCCCTCTGTCTGGACGTTAGCTCAGATGGTGCGCCGAAATCGTTTGATGCTTCATCATCAGAATTGACGATGAATTCGTGTGGGGTGGAGTGGCTGTCTGCTGCTGGCTGATGGGTCATACTTCGGTTTCCACGCATGGGCGCCGCCGGACCGGATTGAGACGCTCAAGCGTTCGATATCTACGGAGTGAGGGGAACAATGGCCGAAGCAACGACTGAACTGGGGTTCGATCCGGATGCACTGCGTGCAAAGTACCGGCAGGAGCGTGACAAAAGGCTGCGTGATGACGGCAACGAGCAGTACATCGAGGTTACCGGCCAGTTCAAACACTACGTCGAAGACCCTTACGTAGAGGAGGCTCTGGAGCGGCAACCGCTGACCGACGAGGTGGACATCGCCATCATCGGTGGTGGCTTCGGCGGGCTCCTGGCAGGTGCGCGTCTGCGTGAAGCCGGCATCGGCAACATCCGGATGATCGAGAAGGGCGCCGAGTTCGGCGGCACGTGGTACTGGAACCGCTATCCGGGCGCGGCCTGCGACATCGAATCCTATGTTTATCTGCCGCTGCTGGAAGAAACCGGCTATATGCCGCCGAAGAAGTACATTGACGGCGCGGATATCATGGCCTACAGCCAGCAGATCGCCCGCCATTTCAATCTGTATGAAAACGTCTGTTTTCAGACGGAAGTGACAGAAGTCCGTTGGGATGAGTCGATTTCCCGGTGGATCATCCGCACCAACAGAGACGACGCCATGCGGGCGCGCTTCGTCATCATGTCGAACGGACCGCTCAACCGCCCGAAGCTGCCTGGTATACCCGGTATCGATTCGTACAAGGGGCATACCTTCCACACCAGCCGGTGGGACTACGACTACACCGGCGGCAACGCCAACGGTGGTCTCGACCGGCTGGGCGACAAACGGGTCGGTGTGATCGGCACCGGCGCTACGGCTGTGCAGTGCGTTCCGCACCTTGCCGAAGGTGCGCAGCATCTCTACGTGTTTCAACGCACGCCGTCATCCATCGACGAGCGCAATGATCGGCCAACCGATCACGAGTGGGTGAATAGCCTCGAACCCGGCTGGCATCAGGAGCGGATGGATAACTTCAACACGCTGGTGTCGGGCGGTTTTGCGGAGAAAGACCTGGTCAACGATGGCTGGACGGAGATCATTCGCAACCTGCTCTTCATGGTGCAGCTCGAGAAAGGGTCGGAGCTGACCCAGGAACAGCTGGCCGAGAAGATGGAGCTGGCGGACTTTCAGAAGATGGAGCAGATCCGCACTCGCGTCGACAAAATCATCAGCGACCCCGCGGTGGCCGAGAGCCTGAAACCCTACTACCGTCAGTTCTGTAAGCGCCCCTGTTTCCATGACGACTACCTGCCGACCTTCAACCGCGACAACGTGACGCTGGTCAACACCGACGGTCGCGGTGTCGAGCGCATCACAGAGAAAGGCGTGGTTGCCAACGGTGAGGAGTACGAGCTCGACTGCATCGTTTTCGCCACCGGCTTCGAAGTCGGCACAGGCTACTCACGGCGTTGCGGGTTCGAAACTTATGGGCGCGGCGGAGAGAGCCTGACCGAGCATTGGTCTGACGGTGCGCGCACGTTCCACGGCATGCATATCGCCGGTTTCCCCAACTGTTTCCAACTTGGCCACGTGCAGTCTGGGTTTACTGCGAACTATCCGCATGCGTTGAACGAACAGGCTCAGCACGTCGCCTACATCATCTCGCAGCTCAACGCGGGCAATCACAAAGTCGTGGAGGCAAGTGCCGATGCCGAGCAGGCCTGGGTGGATACCATCATCAAGCTGGCGCGGGTCAACGAGAAGTTCCAGGCCGATTGCACACCGGGTTACTACAACAACGAAGGTAAGCCCGAGGAGCGTTCGCTTCAGGACACCAACTACGGCCTCGGTCCGGTGGCATTCTTCAAAGTGCTGGAAGATTGGCGCGAAGAGGGTGGTCTGCAGGGGTTGGAGTTAAGCTGAACATTCCGCTCCTGACATACCGGTGTCTGCAGCGAAATCGTTCGGATGCTGATTTGCGGTACGCTCCTTAGTCCCTATTGAACTGGACTGGTCATGATCAAGATCTATGGCGTACCGCTCTCGCCGTTTGTGCGCAAAGCAATCTGGGCGCTCGAGTACAAAGGGCTCGAGTTCGACAACGAGCCAACGTTGCCGGGTGATACCTCGCCCGCTTTTCGGGCCATCAGCCCGCTCGGCAAGATTCCGGTACTGGCGCATGATGACTTCACGGTGCCCGATACCAGCGTCATCTGCCGCTACATCGATCGTATTTCACCTGAACCGCCTCGACATGTTTTAATTTCCCGCTACTGATTTGCTTATAAGTGGGGTTCTTTACTTCGCCCCCGCTGTAGCCAGAAACAACCAAATACACCCCATCGTATTTATGAAAAGGCTTCACCATGCACCAAAAACATCCGCCCGCAAAAATAGCTTCGGAGAGCTCTTCGGGATGCGGATGAGCTTTCTTTATGCTTTGAGTAGCCACGGGTACAGGGTCCAAGTCGTCTCTTAAAGACTGGGCACGGTACATCAGAGCAAAACCCGCAAATAAGCCCAAAAAGACAGAGAAGATGATAAATTTCCATGGCATAGACATTACCCTCGTTAATTCGAAGCAGGCCCCCAGAAGGTTACACAAAAAGACCCATATAAGTTTATACGAGCTTTTCATTATATATGATAAAGCTTGTCGCATAAACCAACCGCGCTAGGGAGTCCTTAAGTACCACTTACTATTTCTCTTCGGAGCGGAATCATCCACTCAACAACTTTGTGAATGAGAAATTGTAAAGGAAACAAAATGAACCCATTATTTAGTGCGTCTCTGCCTGAGCGCCTCAAAAAAGCTTTAACAAAAATGAATTATGAAACACCAACGCCCATTCAAGAGGCTGCCATTCCGGTAGCACTTGAAGGAAACGATATTGTTGGTTTGGCGCAAACAGGAACTGGCAAGACAGCTGCTTTTGCAATTCCGCTTGTGACTCAATGTATTTTAGATCCGAATAAACAAATGCTTGTTTTGGCCCCAACGCGAGAGCTTGCTGCACAGATTCGAGAAGTCATTGTAGAGCTTTCAAGTTTTTCAAATGACGTGCGATCAGTTCTTATTGTCGGTGGAGCCATGATGAGGCGACAACTTCAGGCCCTGGAACGACGCCCAAATATTATTGTGGCTACGCCTGGTCGACTCATGGATCACATTCAGCGCGGCACAGTCAGGCTGTCGAATACAAGCATTGTGGTTCTTGATGAAGCAGACCGAATGTTGGATATGGGCTTTGGACCTCAAATTGAAGAAATTTTAGAGTTCTTACCAAAAGTCAGACAAACACTTTTATTTTCAGCAACTCTTCCTCCAAAAATTAAAAAACTTTCTGAGCGCTACCTAAACTCGCCAAAGTTCATTTCTGTAGGAACGGTAGATCAAGCAAACTCAAAAGTAGAACAAACCCATATTGAACTTCCAGGTGGAGAAAAAAGCCTGCGTCTTATGGAAGAAATTAAAACAAGAAAAGTAAAAACACTTGTTTTCACTCGAACCAAAAGAGGCGCTGATAAGTTAAAGAAAATTCTTGGAAATAATTCTGCGATTTGATTTCTTGCTCAGATGTATCGTTTATTTCTTGCAGATTTTTATATACAGAAAAATAATTATTCAAATCAATATCTCCATTTAAAAAATGCCCTATAATATTAACTGCACTCATCACTGCATTATT
>JAUIKX010000345.1 GCA_030430515.1 Gammaproteobacteria bacterium
AACAGCGCCCGTCGGCTCTCTTCCGAGGCTTTGCGCCACCAATTCACCAGAGTGTGGCCGCTGAGCACTTCATCGGGCAGCTGCTGATCGACGAACTCGAACAGCGCATCATCGTCAGCGAGCAGGTCCCGCCGCCTGCCGCGCTCCTCCAGGGCGCGGACCGCTGCGATTTCCGCGACGTTGGCGTCGATACAGGGTACTTTCGCCCGTATCTTTTTCGGCAGCGCGCCAGGCAGAAAGCCATCGCGAATGAACAGCTCCCGTGCATGTACAGGATCGATGCGTGCCAGCTGAACCCGGCGCCGTTCCACCAGGGGAAGCCCGTAAAGCGTCACCCGCTCGTAGGCGCATGCCTCCCCGGACCCGGCGCTCCAGTGGGGTTCGCTGTAGCTGCGTTTGACGAGATGACCGGCGTGGGCTTCGATCCAGCGTGGTTTCACCTCGCAGACCGTGCGCGCATATACGCGTGCCGTCTCCGCAATGTCTGCGGCGGCCACCCACTTCGGCGTTCTGCCGTGCATCACCGAGCCGGGGAAGATCCTGAACTTGCTGCCGCGGGCGCCCAGATAAACGCCTTTTTCATCGTGCAGTCCGATCAGAGAAAGACAGCCGGCCAGCACGGCGTTGCTGACCTCTTCGCGGCTTGCGGGCACCTGATTCAGCCGCCAGCCGAGATCGCGCGCAGCAAGCAGCAGCTGTCTGTGCAGAGAGCGCCACTCGCGCACCCGGGAAGGGTTTACGAAATGGGCGATCTGCGCTTTGCGCTCGCCGGAGCGGCTGGTGCTCTCATGCAGGTTTCCGAGCCAGGACCAGAGGTTGAGCAGCGTCCCGAAATCGTCATGCTCATCGAGGAAACGTTCGTGCTTGGCATCTGCAGCGCCCCGCTGCTCGAATGGCCGTTCACGTGGATCCTGAACCGCCAGAGCAGAAGCGATGATCAGGAGCTCACTGAGCGCGTTGCCGCTGGCTGCAGCAACGAGCATGCGGGCAAGACGGGGGTCCACCGGCAGCCGCGACATGGCGCGGCCGATACGGGTGAGCTTGTCACCCTGGAGCGCTCCGAGCTCTTCGAGCAGGCGAACGGCGTCTTTGACCGCCCGGGGGTCGGGCGGCTCGATGAAGCCGAAGCGGGATATATCTCCCAGCCCGAACGAACGCATCATCAGCACCACTGACGCCAGGTTGACCCGCCGAATCTCCGGGTCGGAAAACTCCGGCCTCCCTTCAAAATCGGCCTGAGTGTAGAGACGCAGACACACCCCCGGAGCGATCCGGCCGCAGCGACCCGCCCGCTGGTTAGCGCTGGCTTGTGAGATGGCCTCCACAGGCAGACGCTCGAGCTTGGAACGATAGCTGTAGCGGTTGACCCGGGCATAGCCGGGGTCAATGACAAAGCCGATATTCGGCACGGTCAGCGACGTTTCCGCCACGTTGGTAGCGAGCACCACGCGACGGCGCTTGCCTGGCCGGAAGATCTTCGCCTGATCCTGGGCGCGAAGCCGCGCGTAAAGCGGCAGCACTTCCAGCCGCTCACCATAACGGTCGCGAAGCAGCTTCGCCGACTCGAAGATCTCCCGTTCGCCCGTCTGAAACACTAGGATGTCCTGCGCCCGACCCGGCGGCAGCGCCAGCACTTTGTCCACGGCACCGGTGAGCAGCTCATCCGCGTCGTCATCCAGCTTATCCGGGGCGATGTAGCGCATTTCAACCGGATATCCCCGGCCGCCGATCTCCACGATCGGCGCGCCGCCAAAGTAGTTCGAGAAGCGTTCAACATCGATAGTGGCGCTGGTGACGATCACGCGCAGATCCCTGCGCTTGCGCAGGAGGCGGCGGAGCACGCCGAGCAGAAAATCGATGTTGAGACTGCGCTCGTGAGCCTCGTCGACGATGATGACCTCATACGCAGCAAGCTGACGGTCCGTTCTGACTTCGGTGAGCAGCAGACCATCGGTGATCAGCTTCACCACCGTTCCGTCCGATACCTTGTCGTCGAAGCGAACAGCGTAGCCAACGCCCTCACCGAGCGGGGTACCCACCTCCTCCGCAATCCTCGCCGCCACGGACCGGGCAGCAAGTCGGCGCGGTTGGGTATGAGCAATCAACCCCTCTCTGCCGAAGCCTGCCTGCATGGCGATTTTGGGTAGCTGGGTGGTTTTGCCGGAACCCGTTTCGCCGGCCACGATGACCACCTGATGATCCGCAAGAAGCCTCGCGATATGATCGGCGTGCTCCGCGATGGGCAGCCCGGCAGAGGTGTTCAGATCGAAGCGATCGAACCACTGTTGTCGATTCGCAGCAGACATGCTTTCCAATACAACCTGCTTAAAGGCTGCTTACATTACTTTTTGCAAAGCGCGTTACAGTTCTCCACGCTTCCGGTGTCGTCCATCCGGATGCGCGAAAACCGGTCCGGTCGCGATTGAGCTGTACGCGTCCGGGCCGGTTCCCTTTCCGGCCAGCCTGAAGACGTTACTTCGAAAGAAACCCCATGCCGTCTTCGAGGCCTCGAATGGTCAACGGATACATCTGCCCACCCACGAGATCTTTGGTCATGCCCACCGAAGTGGAATACTCCCAGGTCTCCTGAGGTGTCGGGTTGATCCAGGCAACCTTTTCGTAGGTTTCCATGAACCGTTCCATCCACATGGCACCCGGCTCCTCGTTCCAGTGCTCGACGCTGCCGCCGGCATGGGTGATTTCGTACGGCGCCATGGTGGCGTCACCAACGAAGATGACTTTGTAGTCCTGCCCGTACTTGTTCATCACTTCAAACGTCGGGATGCGCTCAGCCATGCGCCGGCGGTTGTCCTTCCACACGCTCTCGTACACGAAATTGTGAAAATAGAAGAACTCCAGATGTTTGAACTCTGTGCGTGTGGCTGAGAACAGCTCCTCACAGACTTTGACGTGCGCATCCATGGAACCGCCGATATCCAGGAACAGCAGCACCTTCACGGTGTTCTTGCGCTCCGGACGCATCTTCAGGTCGAGCATGCCGCC
>JAUIKX010000346.1 GCA_030430515.1 Gammaproteobacteria bacterium
GGCAGGACGTTCAACGCCGAGTTTGCCGGTCACAACGTTGAGCTCGGCGGCACCTGGATTCACTGGACCCAGCCTTTCGTCTGGGCGGAGCGTGAGCGCTATGGCCTCGATGTGGTATAAACGCCCGGTGCGGTTCCGGAGCGTATCGTGCTGCGTCACGGCGGCAAAACCAGGGAGCTGACCGAGGAAGATTTCGGCGCTGTGATGGCCGCGTTCAGCAGGGTAACGGCAGATGCACGTACCATTCTCAGCCAACCGTACGACCCGCGTCTGGCCTGGGAGCGAGTGCTCGAGGCCGACAAGCTGTCCGTTGCCGATCACCTGGCAAAGTTCGACCTGTCTCCTCTGCAACGGGTATGCCTCGAGAGCGTGTTTTCTTCAGCAGCGCACAACAGCATCAACGAGTGGTCCTACATGGAACTGATCCGCTGGACGGCGCTGGCTGGCTACAACGACTTTCTGCTGTTCATGGATTCGTCTGCCAGATTCAAACTGAAGGACGGCACCGGCGCGC
Organism: Gammaproteobacteria bacterium; assembly: GCA_030430515.1. GTDB lineage: Bacteria > Pseudomonadota > Gammaproteobacteria > Pseudomonadales > Azotimanducaceae > SYFY01. The sequence continues at coordinate 515 of JAUIKX010000346.1, forward strand.
TCATCAACGCCATGCTGGAAGACGGGCAACCGGAAGTACGCTTGTCTGCAACTGTCAGCAGCGTCGAAGAGGAGGCGGATGCCGTTGTGGTCAGAACTGCTTCCGGTGAGACGATCATCACGAAGGCCGTCATCTGCACCGTACCCATGAACGTGCTGCCGGAGATCACGTTCACGCCGGCGCTCGATGAGGCCGTGGTTAGGGCGGGCAAAGAAGGTCACAACGGAGTCGGCTTCAAACTGTTTGCCAACGCCAAGGGCGATCTGGGCAGCGTTTTCTGTTTTGCTGAAGAAAGCGCCCCACTGTCCAACCTTCTCACTTATGCATCGGGTACTGATCACACGCTGCTGGTCGGTTTCGGCAGCAACTCGAGCGCCATTGACCTGTACGACAAGGCAGCCGTTCAGGCGTCGATTCGCGACTACCTGCCCGGCGTCGAGATCGAGAGCACGCTCGTCTACGACTGGCTGCAGGACCCTTACTCACGAGGCACCTGGGCAAGCTACAAGCCGGGCTGGATGAGCAGGTACTACCACGCGATCCAGCAGGACAAAGGCAGGGTCCTGTTTGCATCCGGTGACCACGGGGACGGCTGGCGCGGCTTCATAGACGGTGCCATTGCAGCAGGCAGTAAAGCCGCGGCGCGCGCGTCGGGCGTGCTCAGCAAAACTTGACATGTCGTGCCAAAACGCCGGTTGTCGACTAGGATAGGTCGTTCAGAAACATGGGCCAGCTGCCGTGGCCACGATCTTTTCCGAGCGCCTGTTTGGCCGGTTTGAACAGGAAATGGGGCCGAGTGCAGATGCACTTGGCATCAGCCGCGACATTTTCGTCCAACCGGACGTTGAACTCACTCTGCAGCAATACTTCAGCCTGCTGGATCACGTAGCCAGCCATGGCACACCGGATATCGGGTTCCGAATCGGGTCATCGCTGGCAGTTACCGATATCGGCCCGCTGGGTCATGCCGTGCAGGCCGCCCCGAGTGTCGGGGAAGCGCTGCAGCTGCTCGCCACGTATCTGTTTGTGATCGCCCATGGCAACGTGATCAGCCTGCACACCGGCAATGACGTCGTGCTGGTGACCTGGGGATACACCCCACTCTATGAAGGCATACACCAGCAGGACGTCGAAATTGCGTCGGCCACCATTCGCAACATCGTCTACCAGCTGAGCGAAAATTCGGTGACGCCCGTTGCCGTTGAGTTCACCCACAGCCGGCCGGCTCACGCAAAGGAACTTGAAGCGTTCTACCGCTGCGAAATCAACTTCGGATGTCGCACCAACCGCCTGCACTACCCGCGCGCCTGCCTCGACCTGCCGAACCGGTTGTCGGACCCGAGCCTGCTCAACGCACTCCGGTACTACCTCGCCGAACGATTGAAGTCGCGCCGGATCGAAGACGACCTGCTCCAGAAAGTCCGCCACTTCATCACCGTTTCTCTCAGCAGCGGCAAGGCAGACATATCATCGGTTGCGGAATTGCTGGGCATGGGGCGGCGCACACTGCAACGCCGGCTTGCCAGCGACGGCGTCGTGTTTTCCGAGCTGGCGGACGATATCCGTCGCGAACACGCCATCGAGTACGTACGGCACAGCGAGGTAAGCCTCGCCGAAGTGGCGCTGATGCTCGGCTACAGCGAACAGAGTGCGTTCACCCGAGCATACCGGCGCTGGACGGGAACGAGCCCCAAGCAGGCGAGGGATGAAGGTGAGTCACCACAACGCTTTGCAGAGCGAGAAAATCAGTCGTTGTAGTATCGTTGAGAACAGGGGAACCGAGGGGAATATGACCGCACCACTTGCAGGTATAAAAGTTCTGGAAGTAGCAAGCTGGCTCGCAGCACCCAACTGTGCCGCCCTGATGTCTGACATGGGAGCCGAGGTCATCAAGGTGGAGCCACCTGGCGGCGACACCTATCGACGCATGTACGATGCCTTGCTGGGACCGAACTCCGTTCATCCCTCTTACCAGCTGGACAACCGGGGTAAACGCGGGATCTGCATCAACCTGGAAGATCCGGCAGGCCCGGAGCTGGTTCGTAAACTCGCTGCCGATGCCGATGTATTCATTACCACCCTGACCCGCCCGCGGCTGGAAAAATACCGGCTGACCGATTCCGACATCCACGCGATCCACCCGCCGGCAATCTATGCGGTGCTTTCCGGGTACGGCACCTCCGGACCGGACAGTGAACGCCAGGCATTTGATCAGACCGCTTTCTGGGCCCGCAGCGGCGCAATGTCGATGTTCGGCGATCGCGACGGCATCCCCATCCTGTCCCGCGGCGGCTATGGTGACCGCATGACCGCACTCAACATGCTCACATCAATCCTCGCCGCGTTGCGTATCAGGGAACAGACCGGCGAAGGCCAGTACGTCGAGGTCACACTGCAGCGCACGGGCCTCTGGGCCATGGCCAGCGATACCGTGCAGGCACTCTACGACCGGGTGACCGCCGAAAAGACCAGCCAGGCGGAACCGCC
>JAUIKX010000032.1 GCA_030430515.1 Gammaproteobacteria bacterium
GCTTTCGTCACCGCGCGCTCGCGGGGCGCTGGCTGCCAGCCATCGGTGCGAGCATCCATCTGTTCACGGCGCTGTGTCAGCGTGGCGTCATCCACGGCGAGATGGATGCGTCGAGCAGAAATGTCGATGGTCAGTTCGTCGCCTTCCTCGATCAACGCGATGGCGCCACCGGCTGCGGCCTCAGGCGAGATATGGCCGATGGAGAGCCCGGAAGTTGCGCCTGAGAAGCGACCATCGGTGATGAGCGCGCAGCTTTCCGCGAGTCCCAGCCCCTTGAGAACTGTGGTCGGCATCAGCATTTCCTGCATGCCCGGTCCACCTTTGGGACCTTCGTAGCGAATGACGACGATGTCACCTGCAACGATGTCTTTGTTACGAATGGCGCGAAGTGCCGTGTCCTGGCCGTCGAATACCCGTGCACGGCCGGTGAAGTTCAGCATGTGCGGTTTCACGGAGCCGGTTTTGACGATGCAGCCGTTTTCCGCGATGTTGCCGTAGAGCACGGCAAGGCCGCCTTCGGTGCTGTGCGCATGTTCGATATCCCGCAAACAGCCGCCCGTGCGATCGAGATCCAGCTCGCCTCGGGTGTCGTGGGCGTAAGCCGCCATACCCGTTCGTCCAGAGGCGTCCGCGCTGTACCAGGCGCGCACTTCGGCGTCCTGGGTTCTGCGAATGTCCCACTTGCCGAGCACCTCCGCCAGCGTGCCGCCCGGCGCCGCGAGGTGACCGACGCTCGTGTCGATGCGGCCCGCTCGTTCGAGCTCGCCGAGAATGCCGATCACGCCGCCGGCCTTGTGCACGTCTTCCATGAAGTAGTCGGAGGTCGCTGGTGCCACCTTGCAGAGAAATGGAATCTCCCGGCTCATGCGGTCGATGTCGCGCATGGTGAAATCCACCTCTGCTTCATGGGCAATGGCGAGCAGGTGCAGAATGGTGTTAGTCGATCCGCCCATGGCGATGTCCATCGCCATGGCGTTTTCGAACGCTGCTCTGGTGGCAATGCTGCGCGGCAGGACGGATGCGTCTTCGTCATCGTAGTAGCGCTTTGTCAGCGCGACGATTTCCGTGGCGGCTTTTTCGAAAAGGCGCTTGCGATCCGCGTGGGTAGCCACCATCGAGCCGTTGCCGGGCAGTGCCAGCCCCAGCGCTTCTGCCAGGCAATTCATGGAGTTGGCGGTAAACATGCCGGAGCAAGAGCCGCAGGTGGGGCAGGCGTTTTCTTCTACCGCCTGAACCTGACCGTCGAGGTGGGTGATATCCAGTGCCGCGATGACGGAGTCGGTGGCATCCATGCGGCGCGTCTCGCCCTGCACTTCGATCCGCCCGGCTTCCATGGGGCCGCCGGAGACGTAAATGACCGGAATGTTGAGGCGCATGCCGGCCATGAGCATTCCGGGGGTGATCTTGTCGCAGTTGGAAATGCAGATCAGCGCGTCGGCACAGTGCGCGTTGGTCATGTACTCGATGGAGTCGGCGATGAGGTCGCGGGAGGGCAGGGAGTAGAGCATGCCGTCGTGACCCATGGCGATGCCATCGTCGATGGCGATGGTGTTGAATTCCCGGGGAATGCCGCCTGCGGACCAGATGGCGTCACAGACAATGCGGCCCACACCCTGCAGGTGCACGTGTCCTGGAACGAACTCGGTGAAGCTGTTCGCCACGGCAATGACAGGCTTGCCAAAATCCTGTGTGCGTACGCCGCTGGCGCGCATGAGCGCCCGGGCGCCGGTGGATAGACTGCCTTTGGTGACTCGGTCGGATCGGTAGCGCATGGTCGTCCCCTGTGGTTGCTGACCTGGAGACTACAGGTTGCAGGTGATCCGGCGCTTGACTATTTGTGCGTGAAACTTGTCTGAATTGCGCTAAAAGTCAAAGCCAGACCGAGAGTAGAATCAGCTGATCTTCACCAGCAGCTTGCCGATGTTGCCGCCGCCGAACATGAACTGCAGCGCTTCGGGGTAGCGCTCAATGCCGTGGAGAACTTCTTCGTCGAAGACCAGGCTGCCTTCCTGCAGCCACTTTCCGAGCTCCGCCATCGCCGGCGCGATGGACTCGGGGAAGTGAAAGAAGGCGAAGCCTTCCATGCTGGACTGCCGCTCAGCCAGCCGCAGGTACATGGACGGACCGGTGACGTTGTCCATGTGGTCGTACTGGGAAACAGCGCCGCAGATCACCACCTTCGCGCGCATGGCGATATTGTCGAGCACCGCGTCGAGCACCAGGCCGCCGACGTTGTCGAAGAAAACGTTGACCCCATCCGGCGCGAGCGCCTTCAGGCGTTGGCCCACGTCTTCGTTCTTGTAGTCGATGGCACCGTCGAAGCCGAGCCGGTTCAGCAGGTAGTCGGCTTTCTTCGGACCACCGGCAATGCCGATGACGCGTGCACCCTCTTTCTTCGCAATCTGGCCGGCAATGCTGCCAACGGCGCCTGCTGCCGCGGAGACCACGAAGACGTCTCCCCGCTTCGGTCGGGCGACATGTCGCATGCCGATCCAGGCGGTGACGCCGGTGGAGCCGCCAAGAACGCCGAGATAGGCATTGATCGGTGCAATGCTTGTATCGATCTGCTCGAGCGTAGCGGCATTGAGCGTGGCATGGGTCTGCACACCCAGGCCGCCGCGTACAGCCTGTCCGACCGCCCAGCCATCGGCGGCTGACTCGACGATGCGGCCGACGCCGCCTGCAAGAATGGTGTCTCCGAGCCCCACCTGCTGGTGGAACCCTTCACCCCTCAGCATCGTACGGGTGCCGGCATCCACCGACACATAGTCCACCGCAACCCGAACTTCGCCGGGTTTTAGATCGGCCAGAGGTTGTGTTTCGATGGAGAAGCAGTCTGGAGTGGCTTCGGTTTCAGGCCGTCTGACGAGCACGACGCGGGTATTTTCTATGTTCATGGGGCGATGCTATCACGTGTTATCTGGGCCGCTTGCACCGACCGAGGACGCCGCGCAAGATGAGACCATGGCAGATCATTATGTACTCGTTCGATTCACCGCGCCCATCGGCAAGCAGGAAGAAGCGCTGGAGCAGATCGGCCGTTATGTCGAGTCGTTCCTCCGCCTTCAGCCCGGTTTCAGGGAAAGCACTCTGTTGTGCGCGGCGGACGGGCAGGGCGTGGTTCATTTCGCCCGCTGGCGGAGTGAAGCCGACTTCCAGCGTTTCGCCGAGAAGGCCCGCAGCCATCCGGATCTGCCGGCACTACGTGCTTACGATCCTCAACCCCTGGCGCTTTCGGCATGGGCGCACTTCGCGCCGGGTGATCCCTAGGTTGTGTTGATCTTTCGGGCACATTCCCGGTGCTTGCGCCGTGAAAAGTCAAAACTTTGGTTTGTACCACGTTAATCTCTCATCCATGGTCTTTGTGCACTTGGGGGAGGATGAAGATGAAACGGTGGTTGATATTGGCATTTGCGGGGCTCTCAGCGCTTATTACGGCCTGCTCATCGCCGTCTGAGGATGAGCCTTCAGCAGTAGTAAAAGAAGAAGCTCGTGACGTTGAATGGCGTCTCCATGGCAATGACTGGGGCGAGACCCGCTTCTCGGCGCTTTCCCGGATCAATCGCGAGACGATTTCCGAGCTCGGTTTGTCCTGGTACTACGACCTGCCGACTAAACGTGGCGTCGAAGCCACGCCGCTGATGGTGAACGGTACGCTCTACGTCTCGGGCAGCTGGTCGCTGGTATACGCGTTGGATGCCGTCACCGGTGAAGAGCGCTGGGTGTTCGATCCGCAGGTGGACAAGGCATTTCTCGCCAAGGGCTGCTGTGATGCGGTGAACCGCGGCGTGGCCTATCTCGACGGCCGCGTTTACGTCGGAGCCTACGACGGCCGTCTCATCGCCATCGACGCGGAAACCGGCGACAAGGTCTGGGATGTGCAGACTACCGACCGCGAGCAGTCCTACACCATCAGCGGTGCGCCGGTTGTTGCTGGCGATAAGATCATCATCGGCAATGGCGGTGCGGAGCTTGGCGTGCGTGGGTATGTCACGGCATACGACGCCGCGACAGGTGAGCAGGCGTGGCGCTTCTACACGGTGCCGGGCAACCCCGCCGATGGCTTCGAGAATGACGTCATGAAGATGGCGGCTGAGACCTGGACCGGTGAATGGTGGAAATGGGGCGGTGGCGGCACCGCATGGGACTCGCTGGTCTACGACGCGGAGCTCGATCTGGTCTATATCGGCGTGGGCAACGGCTCGCCCTGGAACCAGGCGCTGCGCAGCCCTGATGGAGGCGATAACCTCTTTCTCGCGTCCATCGTCGCGCTGAGGGCGAGCACCGGTGAGTATGTCTGGCACTACCAGACCACGCCTGGAGAAACCTGGGACTTCACGGCAACCCAGCACATCATGCTGGCTGAGATCGAAATAGACGGTGCTGCGCGTAAGGTGCTGATGCAGGCACCGAAGAACGGCTACTACTACGTCATCGATCGGCTCACGGGCCAACTGATTTCTGCGGAAGCCTACACGGATATGAACTGGTCGACGGGCGTCGACCTCGAGACCGGCCGGCCGATCGAGGCGCCGGATGCGCGGCTCTTCGACGGCAAGAAGCCGGTGCTGCCGTCCATGGGCGGTGGTCACAACTGGCCGCCAATGTCTTTCAATCCTGACACCGGTCTCGTCTACATTCCCACGATGAACTTCCCGGCGAGCTACAAAGACACCACAGACCCGCTCTACGCCGAGCCGGACCAGGGCCGCTGGAACCTGGGCTTCGATACCATGGCGGCAGCACCGCCGAAGGTCTCTGACAAGGAGATCGATGCGATGCTCGCAGCGACCTATACCGGCACGCTGGTGGCGTGGGATCCGGTGGCGCAGAAAGCACGGTGGTCGGTATCCACTGGCCGTCCGTCTTCCGGCGGTACGTTGACGACCGCGGGTGGCCTCGTGTTTCAGGGTGCCGGCAACGGCCATCTCACCGCTTACGATGCGGCGACCGGTGAGGCGCTCTGGTCCAGCGATACCCAGACCGGAGCCATGGCCGCTCCGATCACGTATGCGATCGACGGCGAGCAATACGTTGCCATTGCCGTGGGCTTTGGTGGCGGCTTCGGTGCGCAGGGCGGTGTCATCGCGCACGGCTGGCACGTGCCCAATGTCTCTCGCGTGCTGGTTTTCAAGCTGGGTGCGAAGAGTCAGTTGCCGCCGCTTCCGGAAGTGGATCTCGCCATGCCCGAGCCGGCTGACAAGGTGAGTGCTGATGCTGCGGCCATCGACCGTGGGCAGATGCTGTATCAGCGGCATTGCTCCTATTGTCATGGTGATGGGCTGCGAACCGGCGGCCTGAACCCGGATCTACGTCGTTCCTCCCGTGGCATACACAAACTGTGGCAGGAAATCGTGCGTGACGGGGTGCTGAGCTCTCTGGGGATGGTGGGCTTTGCCGACTACCTTAGCGAGGCCGATGCGGAAGCCATCCGCCAGTACGTGCTCTCTGAAGCACATCGGGTGTATGGCCTGGAGAATCCGGACTCTGAGCGTTAGGCACAGCCGTAATGACGCGTCCGATCGTTGTCGCCAGCCGGGCGCTGCCGATTCCCGAGCACCCGGCGTTCGAGCTCAGAACGCAGACGCCAGGACAAGCGCTTCCTGAAGGTGCCCGCGTCTACCTTTGTGCGGCCATCGATCCGGTATCCGCTGCGCTCATCGAGCAGTTTCCCGATTCGCTGAAACTCATCAGCAACATCGGCGTGGGTATGGACAATGTGGACCTTGCAGCCGCCAGTTCACGCGGCATTGCCGTGACCAATACGCCGGTGGTGACGGAAGACACCGCCGATCTCACCTTTGCGCTGATTCTGGCTGCGTGTCGTCAGGTCGGCGCCGCTGAACGGTTCGTGCGCGACGGGCAGTGGGGTGCAGATCACCCGATCTATGCCGGCGGTAGTCGTGTGCACGGCAAAACCCTGGGCATTATTGGCTTCGGCAGCATCGGTCAGGCGGTGGCGCGGCGAGCGTCGGGGTTTCAGATGCCCGTGCTGTACTCCAGCCGCACCCGCAGGCCAGACGCTGAAGTATCCACCGGCGCCCATTGGCTACCATCGGTGGAAGCGCTTGTTGAAAAGGCTGATATCGTCAGCGTCCATGCGCCGCTGACCCCCGAGACGCAGGGGCTGATCGACGGGGCGACGCTTCGATGCTTCAAGCGGGGAGCTGTGCTGGTGAATACCAGCCGCGGAGCGCTCGTGGACGAAATGGCAGTCGCTGAAGCGCTGGAGAACGGCACCCTGGCGGCAGCCGGACTGGACGTGTTCGAGCGTGAGCCCGAAATACATGCAGCGTTGATGGCCCGTAACGACGTCGTCCTGACGCCACACATGGGTAGTGCGACAAATGAGTGCCGTGTCGATATGGTGGACCGGGCTGTTGCCAATGTCGTTGCTTACCTTTCTGAAGAAGAGCTCGTCGACCGAGTGAATTAGGAAAAATTAATGCCACAACTCAACCTGGTGCCCGCAACTTTTGAGGACTATCGGCGGCTGGCGGAAAAGCGTTTGCCGCGGACGCTCTTTGACTATGTGGATGGTGGTGCCTATCGCGAGCAGACACTCCGCGAAAACGTTGAAGACTTCAGCAGAATCAAGATCGCCCAGAGGGTCATGCGCGACGTCTCTAGTGTGTCGACCACCACCAGGCTGCTGGATGAGGATGTGGCCATGCCGCTGGCGCTGGCACCTGTAGGCATGGCCGGGATGATGGCCCGACGTGGTGAAGTGCAGGCAAAACGCGCGGCTGACGCCCTGGGCATCCCGTACTGTCTGTCGACTGTGGGGATCTGCTCATTGGAAGAGGTGGCTGAGGTTTCCGACAAACCGTTCTGGTTCCAGCTCTACATGCTCAGGGACCGAGCGGTCGTCGAAGAGATCCTCCAGAGGGCCGCAGCGGTGGGGGTGCGAACGCTTGTCTTCACCGTGGACCTTGCGGTCGTCGGCGCCCGGTATCGGGATGTGCGCAACGGTCTGGCCGGTGGCACCAATCTCTGGGGCCGCCTGCGCAGTGGCTTGCTCGATTACATGCTGCACCCGCGGTGGGCGCTCGACGTGGGGCTCTCCGGTGGTCCACATACCTTTGGCAACCTGACCCAATACGTGCCCAAAGCCAGCAATCCAGCGGACTTTCGTGAGTGGGTCGGCGGACAGTTCGATGCATCCGTAACCTGGAAAGACATCGAGTGGCTGCGGGGCATCTGGAACGGCAAGCTCGTTATCAAAGGCGTGTTGAGTGCCGAAGATGCTCAGTCTGCAGCCGATGTGGGTGCGGATGCCGTCATTGTCTCCAACCACGGCGGTCGCCAGCTCGACGATGTGTCTTCGGCCGTCGCCATGCTGCCGCAGGTGGCGGACGCGGTGGGCGATCGCGTGGAGGTGCTCGTGGATGGTGGTGTGCGCAACGGTCTCGACGTCGCCAAAGCCTGTGCGCTCGGTGCGCATGCGGCGCTGATCGGCAGGCCCTGGGTTTACGCTGCCGCTGCTCGTGGAGAAGCGGGCGTTCGCCATCTGCTCGGCACGTTCCAGGAAGACCTGCGCGTGGCTCTGGGGCTGGCGGGGGTCAACGCGCCGGCGGAGCTTGATCGGCAGATGGTGAGTTGAAAAGGAGAATAGGGATGAAGTCAGGATTTCTGGTGCTGAGTGCACTCATGTTTTTGTCAGCGTGCTCTGACGAAAGCGCAACGCTGAAAATTGATCCGGTGCCCGATGAAGCGGTGGTGACGGAAGCGGCGGAAAACCCCGCTCCGAATGCGCGACAGGTGTACTGGGGCGATACGCATCTGCACACCAGCATGTCGCAGGACGCCTTCACCTTCGGCGTGTCGCTCGGGGCTGAGGAAGCCTACCGCTTCGCGCGCGGCGAGAAAGTATCTTCGACTTTCGGCCTGGACGCTCAGCTCACGCGGCCACTGGATTTCCTGGTCGTGGCGGACCATGCCGAGGGGCTCGGTGCCATGGACGCGGTCATGGCCGGCGATCCGCGTCTCATGTCCGATCCGATACTCGCCCAGTGGCGTGAAAAGCTGCAACTGGGTACGAAAGAGGCGCGGGTTGCGGTTGCCGACGACGGACGTGAGCGTGGCTGGCCAGCTGCGTTGAACAACCAGGACATCCGCCGTTCTGCATGGGAGCGGCAGGTGGCGATTGGTGATAAGTACAACGAACCGGGCCGGTTCACCGCACTCCTTGGCTATGAATGGACCTCCTGGCCGGGCGGCAGCAACCTGCACCGGGTGGTGGTGTTCCGCGATGGTGCGGATCGCGCGGGCCAGATCCTGCCGTTCTCCAGAAACGATAGTCCGGACCCTGAGGATCTGTGGCGATTCCTCGGCCGGTACGAGGCCGATACTGGCGGTCAGGCGCTGGCCATTCCGCACAACGGCAACATATCCAACGGTCTTCTGTTCGACGTGGAGAAGTATGACGGCGAGACACCCATAGATGCCGACTACGCAACCCGCCGGGCCCGCTGGGAGCCGCTGGCTGAAGTGACCCAGATCAAGGGTGACGGTGAAACCCATCCGTTTCTCTCGCCGAACGACGAGTTCGCGGACTACGAGACCTGGGACAAAATCAATTTCATGGGCGTGCCGAAAACCGAGGACATGCTCGAGTTCGAGTACGCCCGTTCAGCCCTTCGCAACGGCATTGCGCTCGGCGCGGAGCTTGGCGTCAACCCGTTCAAGTTCGGCATGATCGGCTCGACCGATTCGCACACGGGCCTGGCGACCGCCGATGAAGATAATTTCTTCGGCAAGCACAGCGGCGGCATGGAACCTGAGCCCGACCGCTGGCAGAACGTCATGGGCAAGAGCGGCGAAACCACGACGCTGGGCTGGGAGCAGGCGTCGTCCGGGTACGCGGCCATCTGGGCGGATGAAAACACCCGGGAGGCACTCTTTGACGCCATGCGCCGGAAAGAAACATACGCCACCACGGGCACCCGGATGACCGTGCGCTTTTTCGGCGGTTGGGATTTTGAGGAGAGCGATTCGTCAGCAGGCTCGCTGGTAGAGCAGGGTTACGCCCGTGGTGTGCCTATGGGGGGAGATTTGCCGGAGGCAGAAATAAGCACGGCGCCCGTATTCATGGTGGCGGCGATGAAAGACCCGCTGGGTGCAAATCTGGATCGTGTGCAGATCGTCAAAGGCTGGGTTGACGCCAACAGCGAGACGCACGAGCAGGTCCACGACGTTGTCTGGTCGAATGCCGGACAACGTCAGATCGATGATGCCGGCCGACTCACGCCCGTCGGTTCCACTGTCGATCTGGAGGCAGCCACCTACACCAACGATATCGGCGCTGTTGAGCTTCGTGGCACCTGGCGCGACCCGGATTTCGACAAAGAGCAGCATGCCTTCTACTACGTCCGCGTTCTGGAGATTCCCACGCCTCGGTGGACCGCGTACGACGCTGTTCGCTATGGCCTCGAGCTGCCGGATCACGTGCCGGTTGTTGGGCAGGAGCGCGCATATACATCGCCCATCTGGTACACACCAGGCTGAAGCAACCAAAGAACAGACACCGGACACCAGGAAAACCATATGACCGATCAGACGACCATCAACGAGCTCGCCGTTGAGCTGGACCAGGCGCTGCTCACTGCAAAGCCGGTTGCACGGATCAGCGACCGCCACCCCGACTTCACCATCGACGATGCCTATGCGGTTTCGCTTGGCCTGCTCGAGCGGCGCAAAGCGCGTGGTGAGAAGCTGGTTGGAAAGAAAATCGGCCTGACCGCAGAGGCGATCCAGAAAGCTCTGGGGATCGACGAGCCGGACTTCGGCTTTCTGACCGATGCCATGGAATCAGCGAATGGGTCCAACGTTTCGTTGGACGGCCGTTTCATTGTCCCCATGCTCGAGGTGGAGATCGCATTCGTTCTGAGCCATGACCTGCCAACCAGCGGCGTAACCGCCGAACAGGTGCTGGAGGCGACGGAGTACGTAATGCCTTGCTTCGAACTCGTCGATACACGGTTCGGCACCATGCAGATCACCATCGTCGATACGGTGGCAGACAATGCCAGCAGTGTCGGTTATGTGTTAGGTGATCGCAGGACAGACCCGCGTACGCTGGATCTCGCGGAGGTGCGTTGCACGCTGAGCCGCAACGGCGAACCCATGCACGAAGGGTTGGGTGCTGTCGTGATGGGCTCTCCAGCCAACAGCGTAGCGTGGCTGGCAAACCGATTGGGCGAGTACGGGGTACGCCTGGAAGCGGGTGATGTGGTGCTCCCGGGCGCCATGGCACCTTTTGCACCGATCGAAGCCGGTGATCACTACCAGGCGACGTTCAGCGACCTGGGTTCTGTGCAAATCTCCTTCCGCTGAAGAGGCAATCCATATGAAGAACGAAGCTCTGGCGCGCTGGCGCAACGGTGCACGATCCCCCGGTGCATGGATCAACCTGCCAGACGTGCATACGGCCGAAAACCAGGCTCGCATGGGGTTCGACTGGCTGTGTTTCGACCTGCAGCACGGTCTTCTGACCGAAGCGGATCTTCTGCATCTGCTGCCCGCGGTGACAGGTACGCAGGCGACGCCTATCGTGCGTGTGCTGTCCAACGATGCGGGGCAGATCGGCAGGGCACTCGATCTGGGGGCGCAAGGCGTCATCGTGCCGATGGTCAACAGCCCGGAAGAAGCGGAAGCCGCCAGTCGCGCGTGTCGATATCCACCCGACGGCCTGCGTTCCTGCGGTCCGATGCGCGGCGCCATGCTCGAAGGGTTTGGCTATCTCGCTGACGCCAACGAGCAGATCGCCTGTATTGCGATGATCGAAACTCAGGCGGGTCTCGATCAGGTGGAAGCGATCGCGGCTACCGAAGGTGTGGATGGACTTTTCATCGGCCCGATGGATCTCTGTTACGGGCTTGGGCTCGCGCCCGGTAGTTTTGGCGAGCCGGCGTTTGTCGATGCCGTGGCGCGTATCCGCAAGGCCTGCGAGGTGGCCGGGTGTGCTGCAGGCATGTTCGGCTACGATGCGTCGATGGCGGCGGCGGCGTTGGATGACGGCTTTCAGTTTGCTTCCATCGGCAGCGACATCTCGTTCTTTCGGGAAGGCGCGATGCTGGCGCTATCCAAGGCGGGTGGAGAAGATCAGCCCACTAAAGTCGACGGTCCGCGCTACTGACCGGAAATCTGTTTGCGCCAGTCGCTCGGCGTCATGCCTGACATGCGTTTGAATGCCCTTGTGAAGACCGGCGTTTCCGCGTAGCACAGGGCGGAAGTAATCGCAGCCAGAGACAGGTGCGTATCTCGCAGGTACTTCTTCGCCAGGCTGAAGCGTTCCTCTTCGAGCAGCTTCTGAAAGCTCGTGCCGGAACGCTTCAGCGCCCGTTGCAGACGGGGTCGCGGGGTGTCGCAGAGCCGCGCCGCCATATCCAGGGTGGGCGCGCCGGCCTCTATGGACTGGTGAATGGCCAGCCGCACGCGATCCACCACCTCGTTGCCCATCTCGTGAAAGACCTGCTCGGTGTGCTGCAGGAGAATCTGAAACAGCTTTGGGTCCGATGTTTTCAATGCTTTGTCGAGGTCGTTGGCGGGGAACTCTAGACAGGTGGCATCCTGATCGAAAAACACGGGACAGCGGAACACGCGTTGGTGATCGGTGAGGTCTGCGGGGCGTGCATGCGCAAAGTGTACCGCCGTTGGAGACCATCTCTCGTCCACGCTGCTGCGTACGAATTTCGCCACCAGCCCCAAAGCGAGTTCCGATTGCTGTACGTCCGGCTCATCCAGGGCATCGGCGGTGCGGAAGCGCCACAGAACCTGTTGGTTGGCGACGCTGAGCGCGGAAGCCGTGGCCGTGTCGTGGGTGGAAAGAAAGCGGTGCAGGAGCCTTGCCGCTTCACCGAGGGTCGGCGCGTGCTTCGCCAGATAACCCACGGCGCCCAGCTTTTCGAACGATTGGCGTTGAGACAGCAGCAGGCCGAAGCGGGGGGTCGATGTCATCTCTGCGGCCAGATTGAGAATGCGCCGGTAGGTGGCCGAGGGGATCAGCGCCTCAGGGGCATTGAGCAGCGTTTCATCGAGACCTGCCGCGTCGAGAATGTGGGCGGGTTCTGCGCCAAGCTCCAGAACGAAATTCTGAAAGCCTTCGAGCGACGCAATGCGGATGTGCGTCGACAAGCGCTTACCGCGCGCCGCGTATCAGACGGCCGGGTCGAGCGCCGGTAAACTCGTCGTTCTCCAGCGTGACTTCGCCCTGGCAGATCGTTGCCAGATATCCGTGCGGTCTTTGCACGAAGCGGGGTGCGCCGCTCGGCAGATCCCACGCCATGCTGGGTTTGGCAAGCCTGAGGTTGTCGTAGTCGATGATGTTGAGATCAGCGCGGAGCCCTGGAATGAGACGACCGCGGTCATTGAGCCCGAAGAGCTCCGCGGTTTCAGAGGTCTGGCGACGTACGACTTCGGTCAGGTCCAGTTTCGGTCCGCGCAAGCGGTCCCGCGTCCAGAATGACAGCATGAACGTCGGCATGCTGCCGTCGCAGATGGTGCCGCAGTGGGCGCCGGCGTCTGCCAGGCCCATTCGGGTGCAGGGGTGCTGATGCATCTCGAAAAGGGGCTGCAGGTCGCCCGAGGCGTAATTCAGAAACGGGAAGTACAGAAGCCCCTGACCTTTATCGGTGTTCAGATGATCGTAAGCGAGCTCTGCTGGGTCGACGCCCGCACGCGCCGCGGCAGCGGCGATGCTGTTTTCTGCGGCGGGTTCGTAATCTGCCTCTTCCAGGAAAGGCCACATCTTGTTGAAGCTGGAGCATAGGAACTGCATCAGAGGCGAAGCATCGCGGGGCGTCTCCGACAGGATCTTCGCTTTCACGACCGGGTCGGCCAGCCTGGCCCGGCGTTCTTCTTTCGGCAGATCGCGCAGGGCTTCAAATGTGGGGCGTCCCAGGAACGGGTTCACCGTGCCGTCCCAGCATTGCAGAATGCCCACAGGGCGGCCGGCCACCTGGCCGACGATGCGTTCGCCATTGTCGTGGGCGGCACGCAGATCACCCAGCAGTTGCTGCCAGAGGTCTGGCGCGACATCGGAAATATTGAAGTTGAACGATACGTAGCCGCCTGTGCGGCTGGCGATTTGTCGCATCCAGTCAAGCTGTTGAGGCACATCGGGATGGTGCAGCGCGCACTGGAAAACTCCGTGCCCTGCGTCTCGGATGGCTTCGCTGATGGTGATGATCTCGGTTGGGTCGGCGGAGGTGCCGGGTACGAGGTCGCCGTGTACGGATTTGTGGAGCGGCGTGCGGGAGGTGGAGAAACCCAGAGCGCCAGCTTTCAGCGCTTCATGCACCAGACTGCGCATGGCGTGAACTTCGTCTTTCGAGGCTTCGATGCCATCTGCGCAGCGCTCGCCCATGACATATGCGCGAACAGCAGCATGCGGCACCTGGGTGCCGACGTCTGCAACCCATCTGCGACGATCCAGCGCATCAAGATACTCGGGGAAGCTCTCCCACTCCCACTGAATGCCATCTGCCAGCGCTGAGCCAGGTATGTCTTCCACACCTTCCATCAGTTCGATCAGCCAGTTGCGCCGGTCGGGTTGAGCGGGTGCGAAGCCGACGCCGCAGCTGCCCATGACAGCGGTGGTGACCCCATGCCATCCTGAAGGTGTCAGCTCCGGGTCCCAGGTAGCCTGAGCATCGTAGTGGGTATGTATGTCGACCCAGCCGGGGGTTATCAGGGCGCCGTCAGCGTTGATTTCGCGATGGCACGGGCCAGACACGCGACCCACTTCCGAGATGGTGCCATTGTCGATGGCTACGTCGCCGCTGAACGCTTCCGTGCCCGTTCCATCGATGACCCGGCCGTTTTTGATGATCAAGTCGTGCATCTATTCGCTCCCGAGAATCAGGTCGCGCAGCCCCCCGCTCGAAAGGATCTCGATCCAGTAACCATCAGGGTCCCTGATGAATGCGAGCCCCTTCATGTTGCCATCGTCCGGTCGTTTGACGAAATCCACACCCAGCGTTTCGAAGCGTTCACAGGCTGCGTACACGTCGGGCACGGAAAGCCCGATATGGCCGAAGCCGCGTGGCTCGTCGTTGCCGTTATGGTAGACGGGGTCTGCTTCGGTCTCCGTGCCGTGGTTGTGGGTGAGTTCCAGAAGCGCGGGCTGGTCGAATATCCATTTCGCGCGTTCTGCTGCGTCTTCAGGCACATCCCCCGTGGGATAGCCCATGAAGTACAGCGAAAATCCCATATCGGGAAAGTCGAAACGATCCAGCAGCGTCATGCCGAGTACGTCCCGGTAGAACGGCACCGACTGCTCCGGATCTTGGATGCGGAGCATGGTCTGGTTCATGACGAACTGCCGGGTTTGTTCGGGCTGCGTCATCAGGCGGAGATCTCCAGGCTGGCATCCTCCCCGGCTTTGGCGGCATCGCGCATGCGTGTGAGCTCTTCCCACCCGAGGTAGTTCGTGAGGCCGTTCTCATCGTAGAAGAGCACCGGCCCTTCACAGACGAACAGGTACTCGGTCTCCTCCAGCGCTACGGTGGCGCCGTGCAGAACACCGTTGGGCTCATAGTCGTAGTCACCGGCGTTCAGCACGCCGTCCCGGACCTGCAGCTTGCCTTTGAGTACGTAGGTGTGTGCGTCGGAAAGGTGTTTGTGCGGTGCCGCCGTATAGCCCTTGGCCCAGCGGAACAGTGCCACCCAGCGGCCGGTTTCGGCGCCGGTCCAGAGGACCTTCATCCACGCCTTGCCGGGCTCGGTTTCGATCCAGGGTTCGTCAGCGCGCACGATGATATCGGCCAGCTGGTCGTTGATTGGGGTCAGGTCTTGAAGTGCCATTTGGGTGGATCCTCCTGCTGCTTGAACGTGCCCTGACCCAGGCGGATGGCCTGGTAGTGTCAGGAAGTTGCGCGAACTCTCTCCCCAGAGAAATTCGTATGCAGGTGAGCATAACCCAAGGAGGGTTGTCGGCGTCAGTCTGTGGTGTCCAGACGGGCCAGATCGGCGGCTTGCCGTTCCTCATCGAAGAACGTCAGCAGCCCGCCGGCGGTGAGAAAGCACCCAGCCATGACGTACAGCATGCCGTCGATGCCAAGGTGCGGTGTCAGCATTGCGGAAATGCCGCTGCCGGCTGAGCGGCTCAGGTTCGCCAGCGACATATAGATGGTGAATTGGGTGGCTGACACTCTGACCCAGCAGATACCCATGAACACGGCGATCACGCAAACAAAGAAGGCCTGAGACAGCAGTTGCGCGGCCATCAGCATGAAGACGACATAGGCTGTTTCCGTCCAGAGCGGTTTGCTCAGTGCGAAAGTCACATTGAGGACGAACATGCAGACGACGGCGATTTTCAGCAGCTTGACCGCACCGAACCGGTCGATGAGCGGACCGAAGAGAATGCCCACAGCGGCTGCGGCCGCGCCTGTCATGCCGAAGAAACTCGCGTAGTCGCTCGCGGAGAAACCCAATTCGTTTACGGCGAGTATGGGCAGAATGCTGACGTAGATACCCGCGGATATCCGGCTGATGAGTTCCACACCGATGAGCACCAGGCTCATGGGCAGCAGAAGTGCTTTCAGCAGGTTGCGAAAGATCGAAAGGAAGCTGGGTGTTGACTTCACTCTGCGGGGTGATGCTTCGCCGGGGCCCCATGGCATAAGCCGCTCACCGCTTCGTTCCCGAACGACGATCGAAAACACGAGAATCAAACTCACCAGTAGCGTGGCAACGATGCTGGTCGTGGCCAGTCCATGCGTGCTGAGCAGCCAGCCTGATAGCGCTCCGAAACCCGCCATGCCTGCCACCTGACCGAATGCCATCAGTGCATTCGCGCGGCCGCGCTCGTCTGCTGGAAGGATGTCAATCGCGAGGCCGTCCACGGCGACGTCCTGGAAAGCTGCGAAGCTGTTGACGACGATACCTACCACAATCAGTGTCCACAGGTCTTCTGTTGGCTCGCCGACGAGCAGCAGCGCCGCGAGAGAAAGCACGAGGCCTATTTGCGTAGCGATGACCCAGGGGCGACGCCTTCCCATAGCGAGAAAGGTGAAGCGATCCATGAATGGGCCGGAGATGAGCTTGAAGGCCCAGGGCAGGCCGGTAAGCGCCACGAGCGCACCGACGTCTGATGCACCTGCGCCACGCTGGACGATCCACGCCGGGAGCGCGACGGTGAACAGACCGATCGGTATGCCTTGTGCGACATAGAGCAGGGTAAATCCTGCGAGCCGCAGCTTGCGTGACTCCGCGAGAATCATAGGCGTGCTTTAACGCGGCATCGACTGTCGTCGGATGGTAGGCTCCCAGAGGTGCGAGAAGGTTGAGCCTCTTTATAGGCGTT
>JAUIKX010000347.1 GCA_030430515.1 Gammaproteobacteria bacterium
TGTGGGGCGCGCTGCTCGTGGTCATGCTGGTCGTCTTTCTGCTCGGCTTCGTGCTCGACTTCATCGAAATTACCTTTGTCGTCGTGCCAATCGTCGGCCCGGTTCTGCTGGCGTTGGGGGCAGACCCCGTGTGGCTCGGTATCCTACTGGCAGTCAACCTGCAGACCTCTTTCCTGACCCCGCCGTTCGGCTTTTCTCTGTTCTATCTGCGCGGCGTCACGCCTGCTTCGGTGAGCACCGGGCAGATGTACAGGGGCGTGATTCCTTTCGTAATACTGCAGTTACTGCTGATAGTGGCGTTGTGTCTCTGGCCCGGCCTCACCACCTGGTTGCCCGAACTGCTGAAAGGCGGCGCGTGACCAGCGCCACCTGTCTGACAGGGATCCGAATATGGGACGGAGAAGAGCTGTCCGATGCTGACGCACTCCGCTTTGAAGGTGAGCGCATCACTGCTGTCGGTGATGCGCGCGAGCTTGTCGCCGGAGCCACTGAGATCGATTGCCAGGGCGCCACGGCCATTCCGGGGCTCATCGATGCGCACGTGCACATGGAGCTGAACCCGGATGACCGCGCTCCGCCCACCCGATCCGATGCCGGCATCTACCCGCACATGCGTGAGCGGGCGCGTTCGATGGTCGAAGCCGGCATCACGACTGCCAGGGACCTCGGCGGAGGCGCCTGGTACGAGCTCAGGTTGCGTGATGAGATTGCCAGCGGAGCAATTCCAGGGCCACGGCTGATCTGCGCCGGTCAGCCCATTACCTGTGTTGGCGGACATTGCCACTTCTGGGGCGGCGAGGCTGCGGATCTGGCTGCGGCGGAAGTTGTTCTTCAACGGCAGCTGACGCACGGCGTCGATCTGATCAAGGTGATGGCCAGCGGCGGTGTCATGACCAGAGGCTCACGCCCTCTGGCACCGCAATTCGACGTTGAAACGCTCAGCGGTATCGTCGAGATGGCCCATCAACATGGGCGCCAGGTCGCTGCACATTGCCACGGCACCGAAGCCATCGAGTTTGCCGCTCGAGCTCGCGTCAACTCCATCGAGCATTGCAGTTGGGTCGGCCCGGAAGGCTGGGCCAGCGACTACCAGGACACCGTCGCTGCACTCATCGTTGAGCACGGCGCCCACGTTTCGCCAACCGTCAACAAAGGCTGGCAGCGCTATCTGGATAACCCCACCGGAAAAATCCTGCCGCGTCTGAGGCACGCCTACGAGCACATGCTGGCAAAAGGCGTCCGCTTCATCGCGTCGACAGATGCAGGCATTCCCGGCGTCTACCACAAGGATCTTCCGAAAGCACTGCCCGTTTTCGCCGGCATATCGCGTATGACAAATGAGCAGACACTAGCCAGCGCCACGTCCACATCAGCCGACGCACTCGGGCTGTCTGGCACGACCGGCCGGTTGAAGCCCGGCCTCGCGGCTGACGTTCTGCTGGTAGATGGCAACCCTCTGGAAGATCTCACCGCGCTGGCCACACCGATTGGGGTCTGGTCGCGCGGCCGCAGCGTTACTCCTGCCAGCGGGGTTTGCGCTTCTCCATGAACGCAGCCACACCTTCTTTGTAGTCCGGCTCGCGCATCATCTCGGCGATGAGCGCTTCAGACTCAGCCACTGAGCTCGCCACATCCCGGTGCAGATCCTGATAAACCTGGCGGCGGGTGGTCTTCAACGAGTTTGGAGACACCGTTTCGATCATCCTGCGCACGTAGCCGTAAGTTTCATCAAGCAGATTCTCCGGAGGATGAAGCGCATTGATGATGCCCATCTCACAGGCTTCTTCTGTCGTAAAAACACGGCTGGTCAACAGCAGATCGTTGGCTCGAGCCAGGCCGCAAAGACGCGGCAGCAGCCAGGAAAGTCCGTACTCCGCAGGCAGATTCAGCTTGCCGTGTGCCGTCGTCATACGCGCTCCGGGCACGGCAAAGCGAATGTCGGCAAAACAGGCCAGCGCAAGACCAACGCCGGCTGCCGGACCATTGATGGCTGCGACCACCGGTTTATCCAGGCCGAAATGAAATGCGAATGCTGCGTCAAACTCGCGAGCCACACCAAAACCGGGAGTGGCGATTTCCTCCGTGGTCCCGGGATCATAGCCGCCCCGGGCTACATGGCCTTCGAGCGCTTTGGCATCGCCGCCCACGCAAAAGCCTCTCCCTCGGCCCGTTACCACTATGGCGCGCACCTCGGTATCGGAATTCGCCCGGTCCACAAGGTGCCGGTACTCCATATGCATGCGCCCCGTCCAGGCATTCATGCGCTCTTCCCTGGACAGAAAGATGGTGGCGATGCCGCCATCCACTTCGTATTCAGTTGCCTTGAGCTCCATCAGCGGGCGTTGATGTAGGCTTGTTCTGACAGCGCGTGGTAGGAGCGCACGTTCTCATAGAACGACATATAGCTGTCGTAGATTTCCTGAGCCAGCGGGTCACCGGACGCCGCTTCCTGCAAAACGTCACCTGAAGCGCGCTTGAGCTCGGCAATCACATCGTCCGGCAGCTTACGCAGCTTCACGCCATGCTCTTCGACGAGCGTCTTGAGCGCAGCGTTGTTGCGGGCGGTAAACTCACTGAGCATGTCGTCGTTGATAGCCTGAGTCGCCACCCGAACCATGGTCTGGAGGTCCTCTGGAAGGGACTCCCAGGCTTCGCGGTTGACGATGGCTTCCATCGCGGGGCCTGGTTCGTGCCATCCCGGATAGTAGTAGTACTCCGCAACGGTGTGCAGTCCGAGGGCCAGATCGTTGTATGGTCCAACCCACTCTGTGGCATCGATGACACCCGTTTGCAGGGACGTGAAGATTTCTCCGCCTGGTAGCCCTACCGGCTCTCCGCCCGCTCTCTTCAGCACCTCACCTCCAAGGCCGGGGATGCGCATTTTCAGCCCCTTGAGATCTGCCAACGAGTTGATTTCCTTGTTGAACCAACCGGCCATCTGCACGCCGGTGTTGCCGCTGGCCATCGGCAC
>JAUIKX010000348.1 GCA_030430515.1 Gammaproteobacteria bacterium
TTTCATTGGACACCTCCAGGTAACACCTCATTGAGCCATTTGTTGACGACCGGTGTTTTGTCGAAATGCAGGGAAAAGTAGGCAATGGCGTCTCGACAGGCAGCGCGTGCTGCAGCCTGGAGTGCCGGGCCGGTGCTGTTCATGCCGTAGTTCTGCGTGTGCGCTTTACCGTAGGCGGTCAGCGGCCATTCGCCGCGAAAGGTGCCATCCGGATCGTACAGCTTGAACTTGTAGCGTACCCACACCTCGAAATAGTCAGACCGGGTCTGCTTGGGTGTAGAGAACTGCAGCTCATCGATGGCGGGTTGGATGATGCCTTTCAGGGGGGGCGCCCCGCTGGGACCTTCGGTGAAGGTATGGCTGGAGAACAGTCCGCGCGATAGCTGCTCGAACATGGGGCGTTGCGCATCGCCCAGTGAAATCAGCACGTCGCCGGAGCCCTCTGCGGTTTCTGCGTGCTCGTAGCCGAGAAGGGCTTCGTCTAGATACCAGCCCACGTCGATGGGGTAGTTGCGCACCAGTGGTACGGGGAACTCGCTGGGTACGACCACCGAGGCGCCGCTGCACGCTGACAGCGCGCCACCAAGAATGATAGCGGCGAATATTCCTCGGACCATATGTCTGGTCAGGGTTCCAGATGACTCTTGCCTCGACAATAACAGAGTGGGCGCTTTGCCAAAACGCTGTAAGGTGCCGGGATTCATCGCTTCTCCGTCAGGCCCACGAAAGTGCCGTCGTTGCGGTAGGCCAGTTCGCGCATCAGTGCGGCAAACCGATAGGTGTTCGCTCCAGGCCGGTCGATGTAGACCGGAAAACCCACAGCGTTGATTCGTACCCTTCGCTGGCCACCCTCCGCGCGGGCGTTGATCGCATCTACGGCGTCGACGACGTTTTCGATGGTGTTGCCCGTAAAGTCGTCACCAAAGACGTAGATACCGATGCGCTTGTCGGGTGAGTAGTAGCTTTCAATGGCGGCCTGAATTCCTTCCACTGGGCTGGAGTTGGAGAAGGGTGACCAGGACCGCAGGGTGCGCAGGATGCTCTCTCTGCGGCTGGGGCTGTCCGGAAGCCAGCGGCCCCTGTAGCCGTTGAACATGTAGTCGCCCATGTCGTTCATCACCTGAATGCCTTTGACGCGGGGATACACGGCCAGGGTTTCCTCGACCTTGCGAAGCACCATGGACCAGGCATTGCTCTGCATGCTGCCCGACGTGTCGATGACGAAGATGATGTACTCACTGTCTACCGCGATGCCGCCCACCAGATCGTTGCGTGGTGCGAAGTCGGCGGCCAGCAGACGCTCCATCTCGTCGGTGAGCGACTGCTTGGCGGCGGCGAGCTGGTCGGTAGCCAGGCGTGATTTCTGCTTGCTCTCCTGCGCGAGATCGAAGCGACCCATGATCTGCGTGAGATCCTGGTTTACTCTGGCAAGCTGGGTGAGCGTGTTGTTGAGCTCAAGCTGGGAATCCGTCAGCTGACGGCGCAGTTCACGAACCTTGCCGCGTATCTCGAAGAGCGCATCCTCTCTTGCCGCAACCTGTCCCTCGAGATTCGTACTGGTTTTCTCCAGAAGCACCGGCTCCACGGTCTTGGTGATCATCAGCAGGAGAATGATCGCACCGAAGCCGCAGCAGATCACATCCAGAAAGGAGACGGAGAACTCTTCGATCCCTCTACGGTTTTTCTTCTTCACGGCCAGTCCCTTGATGGCGCCATGAATGCGCCTCCGGTGGTGCGGGCGAGGTTCCAGAACGCCGCGGCAGCGTAGGGGTCACCCTCCATTGGAAACAGAATGACGTTGACGGGAATCTGGTTGGGCAACTTACGGGCGGCGTCGCGGAACAGGTCGAGCCGATCGCTGCCGCTGATGGTGGCTTTGCGTGGCGGTCTGGCGCCCTGCGTAGGCAGCGAATCGGTGATGAGGTAGACGTTGTCCGGAAGCGGGCTCATCTCGCGCAGCTTGACGAACAGCGCCTCCAGGTTGGTTCCGTCGTCCGGTATGGCTTTGCGCAGTCGGTCGAGGGACTCGCGAACGCTGGAGCCATCGCCGACCGCTGCCCAGTCGAAGCTGTCCGGAGTGGTCATCGAACGAGGTTCCGTATTGAACACGACGAGCTGGAAGCTGGCGGTCAGCGGTAGTTGGGCGATGAGCCAGTCCACGGTTCTGACGGCACGCTGCCATTTGTGCGCCTGGAGTTTGCGCTCATCGCTCATGTTCCGGCGGCGCAGCACGTTGACAATCGTGTCATCGAGCATGCTGGCGGAGGCGTCGACCGCTATGACGATGTGCTCTCCGCCCACCCGGAGGCCGGTGAGGTACTGCCGGTTGCCTTCGCCCTCGATACGCAGCAGCTTGCCGCCGTCCTGAGCTTCCTCGACAGCCTGCAGCCGCTCCACTTCGTCTTTGCGGGATTCGATGTCGGATTTCAGCGCTTCGAGGCTTTCGATCTGCGCTCTGGATAGCGCTTCCACGTCCTTGAGTTCGTTGCGCTGCTGGTCGACCTGCCTGCGGGTCGATTCGAGGCGCTGCTGTTCCCGGTCGATGCGTCGCTGGTTGCCCTCGAGCGCCTCGATCAGCTCCACGAGATCGCGTTCGCCGTTGCGGACCTGATAATCGAGCATGCGGATTTCTGCCAGCAGGTCTTCGTTGAGCACCTCGGTATCCCTTTCCGAGGCGTGATTGATGATCAGAAAAATCAGCACGACCGCACCGAAGCCGCACGACATGACGTCCAGAAATGACAGCGAAAACACCGAGACTCTGCGCTGCCGCGGCACGGTTTACGTTTCCCTGACTTCGATGAGGGTGAATAGCCGGCCGTCCACCGTCACCGTATCGCCGCATCGGGCTTCGCCAACCGCGGACTCCGG
Source organism: Gammaproteobacteria bacterium (assembly GCA_030430515.1). Taxonomy (GTDB): domain Bacteria; phylum Pseudomonadota; class Gammaproteobacteria; order Pseudomonadales; family Azotimanducaceae; genus SYFY01. The sequence goes on from JAUIKX010000348.1 coordinate 2,872, forward strand.
AAGATCTGCAGAACCGATCGGGTAGGCCGTGGTCGCATGCAGCCCGTGGGTTGCCCGGTCTGTCTTGCGCAGTTTGAGCCTGGAGGCGGC
>JAUIKX010000033.1 GCA_030430515.1 Gammaproteobacteria bacterium
CCGCGCCGCGAGCGGCGCGGCGCAGGCGGCGGCGCAGGATGACGTGCACCAGGCCGCCGCCGGCGATGTCCGCGAGGCGGATCGCCGGTCCGATGAGAGCGCCGACGGCGAAGGCGGCCGACGCGGTGAGGACGAGGATGAGGGCGAGGTCGCTCATGCGTCGGGGGGATTCGGATCAGTGGAAGATGTGGTCGCCGTCGGACGGGCGGAAGTCGAGGTGCCCGATCTCGAGCATCCGGTGCGCCCAGCCGGGAAGCCGGAGGTCCACCGCGAGGGAGCCGGCGCGGTGACCTCCGCATCTCAGGTGCTGGACAACCTGAGCCTCAATCATCGGGTTGAGGTCGTGCACGGTGTTCTTGCAGACGAAGCTCGGACGCTGATGCAGCAGTTTTTCTCCCGCCGGCGTTAGCGAAAAGATGCAGGTCGAGTGGATTCTGCCCGGCGGGTACCGGACAATTCGCACCTTTCCATACCCGCAGGGGACGTAAGTGGCGCAGATTCTGGTTCTGCCGGGCCAACCGGCTTTCTCTTCCTTCCGGCTGGCAGGCTTTGCGCACGCTTTGAGCGAAGGGCGGCTCTCCGCCCAGTTCGTACACCTGCTCGAGGTGCAGCGCGATCTCACAGAAGAGGAACTGCACTGCGTCAATGCGCTCCTGCGCTACGGCCCGGAGGAAGAGCTGCCCGAGCCGAGTGGTCGTTGCGTTGGCGTGGTGCTGCCGAGAATGGGCACGGTGTCGCCGTGGTCCAGCAAGGCGTCGGACATTTTCCGCATCGTCGGGCTCGAGCCCGTAAGGCGGGTGGAGCGGGGTATCCGCTGGTTCGTCGAAGGCGATGGCGATCTGCATGAGCAGGTGCTCTACGACCGGATGACAGCGCGATGGGGCGCGGACGGCGACTACGAGGACGTCTTCCGGGAAGCCGCGCCGCGGCCGCTTGCACGGATTCCTGTGGCCGATCTCGAACAGGCCAACCGTTCTCTGGGCCTTGCTCTGTCAGCCGATGAGATCGGCTATCTTCGCCATGCCTACGAAGGCCTTGGACGTGAGCCGACCGACGTGGAGCTCATGATGTTTGCTCAGGCGAACTCGGAGCATTGCCGCCACAAGATTTTCAATGCCGACTGGACCGTAGACGGCGAGCCCTGGCCGAAATCTCTGTTCGACATGATCCGCAACACGTTTCAGGCGATCAACGGCCGGGGCGTGCTGAGTGCCTACCGTGACAACGCCGCGGTGATCGAGGGCTTCGAAACCGAACGCCTCTGGGTCGACCCGCAAAGTAAGGTCTACCGCTACCAGACGGAGCCGGTGCATGTGCTCATGAAGGTGGAAACCCACAACCACCCGACGGCGATCGCGCCATACCCCGGCGCTGCTACGGGCTCCGGTGGCGAGATCCGTGACGAAGGGGCGGTGGGACGTGGCTCCAAGCCGAAGGCTGGCCTGGCCGGATTCACGACGTCGCACCTCAACCTGCCGGATGACCCGCAGCCGTGGGAGCTTGATACGGGTAAACCCGACCACATCGTCACCGCGCTCGACATCATGCTCGAAGGGCCCATCGGAGCGGCTTCGTTCAACAACGAATATGGCCGCCCGGCGCTCGGCGGCTACTTCCGCACCATGGAGCTGGCCGAATCGGCGCAACGTGTGCGCGGCTACCATAAGCCGGTGATGATCGCCGGCGGCGTTGGCATGGTGCGCGGTGAGCACGTGGAGAGCGACAGCTTTCCGTCGGGCACCGCGCTCATTGTGCTCGGTGGGCCGGCGATGCTCATCGGCCTTGGCGGGGGCGCCGCATCGAGTATGGCTGCCGGCATGAGCGCGTCGGACCTGGATTTTGCCTCGGTTCAGCGCGACAACCCGGAGATGGAGCGCCGCTGCCAGGAGGTCATCGACGCCTGCACGGCGCTCGGCGAAGACAACCCCATTCTGTTGATTCACGATGTGGGGGCAGGGGGGCTTTCCAACGCTCTGCCGGAACTGGTCAGCGATGCGGGTTCCGGCGGCAACTTCGATCTGCGCAAGGTGCCCAACGCCGACCCGGGCATGAGCCCGCTGGAAATCTGGTGCAACGAAGCCCAGGAGCGCTACGTGCTCGGTATCCGCCGGGAAGCGCTGCCGGAGTTCGAAGCGATCTGTGCGCGGGAGCGCTGCCCGTATGCGCACGTGGGCGATGCCACGACCGATCAGCATCTGCAGGTTGCAGATCCACACTTCTCTGACAAGCCGGTGGACTTGCCGCTGGATGTGCTCTTCGGCAAGCCGCCGAAGATGGAGCGGGCCTTCGAAACTACCCGACCCGACCTCGCACCGCTCGACCTGTCGGCTATGTCTCTGGAGGAGGCAGTTCGTCGGGTGCTTCGCTTCCCGTCCGTTGGCAGCAAGCAGTTTCTGATCACCATAGGCGATCGCAGCATCACCGGCCTCGTTGCTGGAGAGCAGATGGTGGGCCCCTGGCAGGTGCCGGTGGCAGACACGGCGGTTACTCTGGCTGGCTACAACACCTTGCATGCCGAAGCGTTTGCCATGGGCGAACGCTCGCCGGTGGCGCTGATCGACGCGGCTGCTTCTGCACGCATGGCGGTTGCGGAGTCGTTGACCAACCTGTTTGCGGCAGATGTGACGGAACTGTCTCGGGTGGTTCTATCCGCCAACTGGATGGCCGCAGCCGGTGCGCCCGGCGAAGACCAGAGCTTGTTCGAAGCCGTCAAAGCGGTGGGTATGGAGTTCTGCCCGGCTCTCGGCGTGGCGATTCCCGTCGGCAAGGACAGCCTGTCCATGCGTACGCGCTGGCAGCAGGGCAGCGAAGAGAAAGAGGTGGTCGCGCCGCTCACCCTCATCGTCTCTGCCTTCGCGCCAGTGCAGGATGCCACGCGTTGCCTTACCCCGGTGCTGGCCGACGTCGAGGATTCGGTGCTGGTGCTGCTCGAGCCCGCAGGCGCCTGTGGGCGCCTGGGCGGGTCTGCGCTGGCGCAGACCTATGCGCAGCTGGGCGACAGTGCACCGGACGTGAATGCGCAGGAGCTCAAGAACCTACTCGATCTGCTCACGGCCGCCAGAGCCGACGGTCGTCTGCTCGCGTATCACGACCGCTCCGACGGCGGTCTCCTGACCACGCTGGCCGAGATGGGCTTCGCCGCCCGCAAAGGGCTCGACATCACCGTTGGCGAAGACGTGCTGGCCGAGCTGTTCAACGAGGAGATCGGTGTCGTCGTGCAGGTGCATCGCGACGATGTGGAGCGGCTGCATGGGCCGGGTGTCCGCGCAACAGAAGTCGCCACGCTGCGTAGCGATGAGCGCCTTGTCGTCATGAGCAACGGCAAAGAATGCTTCAGCAGCACCCGCACCGAGCTGCAGATGTGCTGGGCGCGCACCAGCTACCTCATGCAGCGGCGGCGGGACAACCCTGAGTGCGCGGATCAGGAGTTCGCCACCATCTCGGAACATTCTGCAGGCCTATCGAGCCGGCTGACGTTCGACCCCTCCCTCGCGCCGGCGGTGCATGGCGATCGGCCACGCATTGCGGTGCTCCGCGAGCAGGGTGTGAACGGACACCTGGAGATGGCTGCGGTGTTCGAGCGTGCCGGCTTCGAACCGCAGGATGTGCACATGAGCGATCTGCTGGCGGGGCGGGTCAGACTGGCCGATTTTCCCGCGCTGGTGGCCTGTGGTGGCTTTTCCTACGGCGACGTGCTCGGTGGTGGTGGCGGGTGGGCGAAGTCCATCCGGTTTCACGACGCCCTCAAGTCGCAATTCGCCGATTTTGCGGCCCGTGATCGGCTGTTGCTTGGCGTGTGCAATGGTTGCCAGATGATGGCGCAGATCAAGGACCTCATTCCCGGCGCCGGACATTGGCCCCGTTTCGTGCGCAACCGCTCGGAGCAGTTCGAAGGGCGTACGGTGCTCATGCGCATCAACCAGAGCGATTCGCCGTGGCTCGAAGGCATGGCCGGCTCGGTGATGCCGGTTGCCGTGGCCCATGGTGAAGGCCGCGCAGAGTTCGATGCGTCTGGAGACTTCGATGCCCTCTCGGCGGCCGGCATGATCGCCATGCAGTACGTCGATCACGGTCACCAGCCCACCGAGGTCTACCCGCACAATCCCAACGGTGCACGGGAAGGCTTGGCGGCGGTGACCGCGGCGGATGGGCGGGCGCTGATCATGATGCCCCACCCGGAGCGGGTATTCCGCACTGTTCAGAACGTCTGGCCGGACAGTACGTGGGGCGAAGACGGGCCGTGGATGCGCATGTTCAGAAACGCGCGCACCGCGCTTCAGTAACGGGTGACGCCGGGCCGGTCTGCGTAGCCAAGGTAGGCCACCCGACGGAAGCCCAGCTCGATCTCCGGCGCCGATACGGCGACCGTCTGGTCGTCGACGATCGTGTACTCGCTCAACGCGTCGAGATTGCTTCGCATGGCCTCACCGATGGGATTTCTCAGTGCCACCTCGAAGTCGTAAGGGCCGCTGCGATCTGCGCTCGGTAAAACCTCCCGCCGTTTGAGCCGGTCGATGGCGCGCACCGCTCCGGCGCGGATCATACCGCGGGCGCGCGAAGGCGGAATGCAGCGACCGGACTGGTTGCCGAGCGCTTCCTTCACCACGACGGTTTCGGCGGCGGGGGATAGTTCGCTGACCTGTTGCGCCAGCATCTGATCGCCGCTGCACAGAGCGACCGGCACGCCAAGTTCTCCACCGCGGATCGCAAAGAAGTCCGCCTCGCCGATGCGCTTGCCGCCCAGACGTACCTCTCTGAAACCGCCGTAGGAAATCGTGTGTGCCATGATCCCCGGGAAGGTGCCGCCGCTGGCGTGGTGGCCCACCAGGAAAATCGCGCTGCAGGATGCGTCCAGGCCGGCCATAGTGGTCGCCCCCGGCCGTCCGGCACCGCGGATGACCTCGCAGCGCGGATCGATGCGGTTCATGTCCAGCACGCAGAGGTCCTCGGCGCCGTGATTCTCTTCCACGACCACCTCGAGGGCACCCGCCGCGAACGCACCGTCGATGGCAGCGTTGGCATCCTCGGTCATACTGAGTCGGTTGGCGGCAAAGTCGATGCCGCGCGGCATGACATCGTCCCAGCGCACGAGCCCGGCGATGCCCTCCATGTCGACGCTGATGTAGATCTTCACAGCCTGCGTTTCCTCAGTTCGGCCGGGTCGATGACGATGTCGCGGGCACGCATTTCGAAGCGACCACGGCTGCGATCCTCGAAGTAGAACTGCAGCGTATCCCGGATCACCGGGAATGCGAGCTCCTCCCAGGGCACGTCACTTTCACGGAACAGCGCGACTTCGGTGGACTCCTCACCGGCGGCGAATTTCGGCTCGGGCAGGGTGGCGCGGTAGAAGCAGTACATCTGGCTGATGTGAGGCAGGCTGAAGACCGCGTAGAGGTCGATGATCTCGACCGCGGCCTTGGCTTCTTCCAGGGTTTCCCTAGCGGCGCCCGCGGAGGCGGTTTCGCCGTTTTCAAGGAACCCGGCAGGCAGGGTCCAGTAGCCGGCGCGCGGATTGATGGCCCGGCGCGCGAGCAGCACCTGATCCTCAAACGCGGCAATACACCCGGTGATGACCCGGGGGTTCTGATAGTGCACCGTATCGCAGGACTCGCAGACGAAGCGTTCGCGGTTATCTCCGTTGGGAACCTTGCGGACCACCAGTTCGCCACAATGGCTGCAGAATTTCATGCCGCCATTGTGGGTTAGATCGAGTCCGCTGTCAGCGCTCAGTGCGGGATTTCGTCCTTCCGGTGCAGCGGTACGACGTCGGCCACTTCCCTGGTGCCATCGACGATCTCCTCCGGCTCGAGGAAGCAGCGGTTCAGTTCGGCAAGCTTCCAGCACATCATTTCAGACAGCTTCATCGCGGCAGCCATGGGCGTGGCGGCACGTTTGCGTTCCATGTCGATCTGAAACTGCAGGCCCTTGAGGCGCTGTTTGCGCATCTCGTCGTCCTGCTTCTCGATGACCTCGTTGGTGAGCTTATGGCGTAAACGTTCCAGTCCCTGGGGATCGTTTCGGGCCATTTCCACCAGTACTTCAAAATCTGGCAGTTCCATTGGCGCTGGGGTCTCTTGTGGTGAACAACTTGAGGAGTACTATGCGTGTGAACCGGTTCACATTTATATGAGCGTTGTGTAACCGGGATGTTTGGTAATAAAAAACTTAAATATCAATGAGATAGGCGGGGAGGTTTTGTGCTTTGTCAACTAGGTGAACAGCGTGTCCGGGCAGTCGGGAAGTACTGGGTGGCCGACAATGCCCGGGTGGTCGGCAATGTGATCCTGCACGAGAACGCCAGCGTCTGGTTTGGCGCTGTGCTGCGTGGCGACAACGAGCCGATTACGATCGGCGAGAACAGCAACATTCAAGACGGTTCCGTACTGCACAGCGACCCGGGATTTGCTTTGACCATTGGCCGCGATGTCACGGTGGGCCACATGGCCATGCTGCACGGCTGCACCATTGGCGATGGTTCGCTGGTGGGCATAGGCGCCGTGATTCTCAACGGCGCAAAGATCGGTAAGAACTGCCTCATCGGCGCCAAGGCGCTGGTGGGTGAGGGCAAGGAAATTCCCGATAACTCCATGGTGCTGGGCATGCCGGGCAAAGTCGTGCGCACTTTCACCGATGAGCAGGCCCAGGCCCTGCAGATCAACGCGCAACACTATGTGGAAAATGCCGAACGGTTTGCTGCGGAGCTTGCCGAGCAGGATGCGGCGGACCCGCTCTAGGCAACTTTCACGGAGGCGCTCAGCTGGGTCTTGATGAGCGCCTTCATTTCTTCCGCCAGCGCCCGGAACAGAGTGCGCACCGGTGATCGGGCGCGCCAGGCGAGCGCGTGGTGACGCATCACGTTCACGCCAATCACATCGGTGACCCGCAGGCTGTCGGTCTCGCGAATCTCAGACGCCACGTAGAGTGACGGCAGAAACGCCATGCCCATGCCCATCACCACCATCTGCCGCAGGGTATCGAGGCTCGTGCCTTCGTAGTCTCTGCGCATATGGGCGCCCAGGCTCTGGCACAGGTCGCTGATCTGGCGGTGGTAGAGGTGGTGCTCGTCGATGGTCAGCACTTCTTCTCCAAACAGGTCCGAGCGGTTGATCTTGGCTTTGCGCGCGAGGCGATGATCCCGCGGCATGACCAGCATCAGGGGTTCTCTGAACAGCGGCTCGAGTTCCAGGTCCTGGGACAGGATCGGCTGGGTCGAGAGAATCAGGTCATGCTCACCCGCCTTGAGGTCGGCCTCCAGGTCTGAGGGGGCGCCTTCCCTTACATAGAGGCGGAGCTCGCTGCGTTGTTTGTGGAGGTCCGGTAGCAGGTGAGGCAGCAGGTAAGGCCCCAGCGTTGGGGTGACGCCCAGTCTGTAAGTGCCGCCTTCCTGGCCTGATAACCGTCCAGCTGCATCCACGAATGCCTGCATCTCTTCACGAATGCGCCGGGCGGCGGGTAGCAGCTCGCGGGCTGCTGCGGTCGGGTGCACGCCTCGCCGGGTGCGCTCGAAGAGAGGCAGGTCGAGGGTCTGCTCCATGGCGCTGATCTGTGCGGTCAGGGTGGGCTGGGTGATGTTGAGGCGGTCTGCGGCCCGACGCAGGCTGCCCTGATCGACGACGTTGCAGAAATAGTCGATCTGGCGGTAGGTCACATGATCCTGGCGAGGCACGTCGCAAATCCTCCTATTTCGGGCGGTTTTCCCTTCAGGTATAGATAAAAACTATCACATATTCTCTATTGCTTTCTATTGGTATGGCACGAAAAGGTCTTAAATTGTTTTCATCGCAGCACGCGCTGCATCACTAGCGGCAGAAGGCCAGACATGAAGAAAGTTGTTTCAGGAATCGTTGAGTTTCAGAAGAAGGACTTCGAGGCGCGTCGGGCGCTTTTTGCAGAGCTCGCGCAGGGCCAGAGTCCAGAGGTGCTGTTCGTCACCTGTGCAGACTCGCGGATCGATCCGAACCTGGTCACGCAGACCGAACCGGGCGACCTGTTCATCTGCCGCAACGCCGGCAACATCATTCCGCCCCATACCCGTAACGCGGGTGGTGTGACCGCCTCCATCGAGTACGCGGTAGAGGTGCTCGGCGTGAAAGACATCGTCGTGTGCGGCCATACCGATTGCGGTGCGATGAAAGGCGCGATGAATCTGGATGCGGTTGCTGACCTGCCCCACGTGCACGATTGGCTGGACCATGCCCGTGCTGCAGTTCAGACCGTGGATGCCAGCGGCATTACCGATCCTGCGCAGCGGCTGCTCTCGGTCACCGAGCAGAACGTGCTGCTGCAGCTCCAGCATGTACGCACCCATCCTGCGGTAGCAGCCAAGGTCAACATCGGCGACATCGGTCTGCATGGCTGGGTTTACCACATCGAGAGCGGTGACGTGACCTGCTACGACGACGTGTCGAAGTCGTTCCTGCCGGTTCAGGAGCGCTACGCGAGCCTCATCTCCGGTGGTGATCACGGATCTTCGGCGAGCGCCGGCTGAGCGGGTGCGCACGGAGGAATAGAGCAATGAATTCGCTTTTCAAATTCGATCTGTCCAACCTGCGCGGCGATGTTTACGGTGGTCTGACCGCCGGTATCGTCGCGCTGCCGTTGGCGCTGGCGTTCGGTGAGGCCTCTGGCGCCGGCCCGATGGCCGGTGTCTACGGCGCCATCCTCGTGGGCTTCTTCGCCTCTCTGTTCGGTGGCACCGGATCGCAGATCTCGGGTCCGACCGGGCCGATGATCGTGGTGTTCGCTGGCGTTTTCGCCTCCCTGTCAGGCGATCTCGGCCTGATCTTTGCGACCGTCGTTCTGGCAGGTGTTCTGCAGATCCTCTTTGGCGTCTTTGGTTTCGGCCAGTACATCCGGCTCGTGCCATACCCCGTGGTTTCGGGGTTCATGAGCGGTATCGGCTGCATCATCATCGCGCTGCAGGCATCGCGGCTCTTCGGCCATGAGCCGGAAAGTGGCGGTACGGTGCCGGCACTGATGGAAATCCCGGGTGCCGTGGCTGACCCCATCTGGGGGGCGCTCGGCGTTGGCGTGCTGACGCTGATCATCGTCTTCCGCTGGCCTGCTGCGTGGGGCAAATTCGTTCCTGGACCTCTGGCAGCGCTGGTGATCGGTACGGTCGTCAGCCTGTTCCTGACCGGGGTACCCATTCTTGGCGACATTCCCACGGGGCTGCCGTCTTTCATCATGCCGGACTTCAGCACCGACACGGCGCTTGTGGTTCTGGAAGCTGCATTCATCCTGGCCCTTCTGGGCGCCATCGACAGCCTGCTGACCTCTCTGGTCGCAGACAACATGACGCGTACCCGGCACAACTCCAACCGTGAGCTGATCGGTCAGGGTATCGGCAACATGATGGCTGGTTTCTTTGGCGGGGCGCCCGGCGCCGGCGCGACCATGCGCACCGTTGTGAACATTCGAACCGGAGGGCAGACGCGCATCTCCGGCATGCTGCACAGCCTTCTGCTGTTTGCCGTCATCGTCGTGCTCGCTCCGCTTGCGGAGAAGATTCCCCATGCAGTGCTCGCCGGCATCCTCGTCAAGGTAGGCTGGGACATCATCGATGTGTCTTACATCAAGCAGGCTCATCGCGGCCCTCGCTGGGATCTTGCGCTGATGGTGATGGTGCTGGGCCTGACGGTGTTCGTCGATCTCATTACTGCGGTGCTGGCAGGTGTCGTGATGGCTTCGCTGGCGTTCGTCAAACAGATGGCCGACGCGCAGTTGGAATCGCTGGGAGGTGTCACTTCGGATAGCGGTCCGACCGACGCCAGCCCTGAAGAGCTCGAAATTCTGAGCTCCCACCGGCGTAACATCGAGTTCTTCGACTTCGGCGGCCCTTTGAGTTTCGGTGCCGCGGCGGACGTGGGCCATCAGGTGCGTGAGCGGGTCAAAGAGGCGCGGGCCATCGTGCTCGACTTCAGCCGGGTGCCATTTGTGGACGTATCGTCTGCCCGAGCCGTGGAGACCATCGGTTGCGATGCGCGTGCTGCAGACAAGCGTGTGTTCATCTGCGGTATGACCGCCGAGGTTGCCAAGACACTGAACGGTCTGGATGCAGACCACTGCCTGCCGCCGGACACCGGCTTCAGTTCGCGCATCGAAGCGCTACGTGCCGCGCGGGACTACGTCGATTCGGTGCAAGGTGGTGGCGGCGCAGCTTCGCTTGGGTCTTCCGCTGCCCCGGCGGCAGGAGGTGCCTGATGAGCTCCATTGCCCAGCGTGCATCAGGCAGTCGCGCTCGGGTTGAAAAGCGTCGCTCTCGGCGGCGCTTTCTCCGACCGCTTCTGAGCAGTGAAACGCGACGACCGGAAGAGATCATCGAGCACTATGAGGTAGAGATCGAGCTCGCTGATCGACTGCGCCAGGCGCTGGATGACGAGCGACCGACGCTCTACTCCGAAGTCTACGATGAGCTGTTTCGCAGCCTGCCACATCATCCTCAGCTCACCCGTAAGGAGAGCGATGAGGAACGGGAGGCGCGGGCTGAACAGCAGCTCGGTCTGCTCGCTCGTTTTCTGCACCGTTCGTCTCATCTGATGGAGATCGGGGCGGGTGATTGCTCCCTGTCTCTGTTGGCGAGCGAGCAGTGCCGTAAGGTAACAGCGGTGGATGTGTCGACCGTGGTGACGGAGCAGGATTCGTGGCCGGACAACGTTCGTTTCAAGCTCACCGACGGTACGCAGATGCCGGTTGTGCCCGGTTCGGTCGATGTTGCGTACAGCGACCAGCTCATGGAACACCTGCACGAAAACGATGCGCGAGCCCAGCTCGACAGTATTTTTCAGTCGCTGCGTTCGGGTGGTTGCTACGTGTGCGTGACGCCGAACCAGGTGGCGGGACCCTGGGATGTTTCGATGTACTTTGATGAAACCGCCCGCGGGCTGCATCTGCGTGAGTATCGTGCCGGGGAGCTTGTGGATCGGTTCACGGCGGCTGGGTTCAGCCGGGTGGAGTTCTACGCAGGCGGCAGAGGTCATTACTTTCGCGTGCCTCGGCTGCTGGTGAAAGCTGCAGAGCGCGCGCTTCTGGCGCTGCCCTACGGGCTGCGCAGCCGGGTTGCGCTGACGCTTCCCATGCGTGGCCTTCTCGGTATCCGGGCAGTAGCATGGAAGGATCGTTGAAACGACACATCATTCCGGTGACGCATGCTGAATCCAGAACTGACCGCCCGCATCGAGGCCGAACCCTGCTGGACCTTCCGGCAGTGTGCAGGTCTGGCCGCTGAGTTCGGCATCAAGCCGCGGGTGGTCATCGCCATGGTGATGATGCTCGGCAAGGAGTACCGCGATACGGAGGCGGTCAGCGTTCCGGCGGGCCCTTCAGCTCCAGACGATTGCCCTCCGGATCGGTAATGTACACAGCCGGACCGAAGCCGTCGGCGCCCAGCAGCAACCCATCCGGGGACTTCGCTTCGATGCCCCGTTCCCCGCAGAAGGCCAGTATCGCCGCTTTATCAAAGGGCGCCACACGCACGGCGAAGTGATCCACGTTGCGGCCGTCTGATCCGGGTGGCGCTCCACTGTCTCCCGCGCGACCAATGTCGCCGTTAACGTCCACCAGATCCAGCATGCTGTCGCCGAGGCGAAGCTGCACGAGGCCGCGCTGTGGTCCCAGGTCACGCACGACAGTGCAACCGAGCGCCTCATAGAAGGCCTGCAGACGAGGAACGTCAGCGGTGCGCAGCACGATGTGATCGAGGCGCTGGATGTCGAAGGGACGGATACTCATGCTGCATATGCTGCCTCATACTGTTTGGAATTCAACCACCTTGAGTTGCGGCGCAGTGGCAGCTATATTTCATTTCGTGATTATCCAACGCGCCCAGAATCTATCGCTTCTTCTTCTGCTGCTGCCGGCTTAGCCGGCAACAATCACACCCTCATGGGCGCGCGCCCAACCCTGAACCCCCTTATTATTAACCTCAATCAGAGTGAGGCGACATCTCGTAGATGATGTCGTAGGAAGCAATATGAGCGCAGATACAAGCAGCTACAACCGCGGTGTCGAGAAGATGCCGTTCCAGAAATACCGACAGTTCCAACCCATCGATCTGCCGAACCGTCAGTGGCCGTCGAAGCAGATCCTGACCGCGCCGCGCTGGTGCAGCGTCGACCTGCGGGACGGCAATCAGGCGCTGATCGACCCCATGAACGTCGATGAAAAGCTGCGCATGTTCGACCTGCTTCTGGAAATCGGCTTTGGCGAGATCGAAGTGGGCTTTCCAGCCGCATCGCAGCCTGACTTCGATTTCATTCGGCGCATCATCGATGAAGACCGTATTCCTGACGGCGTGGCCATCCAGATTCTCTGTCAGGCCCGGGAAGAGCTCATCGAGCGCAGCTGCGAGGCGCTGCAGGGCGCGAAGAACGTCATCTTCCATCTCTACAACTCCACCTCGGAGCTGCAGCGGCGGGTGGTGTTCAACATGGATCGGGCGGGTATCGTCGATCTTGCGGTGCAGGGCACGCGCATCGTCAAGCAGGGCCTCAAGGACTTCGATGCCAACGTGACCCTCGAGTATTCGCCCGAGAGTTTTACCGGCACCGAGCTCGATTTCGCGGTCGATATCTGCACGGCAGTGGCAGAGGAGTGGGGTGCGACGCCGGAAGACAAGATGATCATCAATCTGCCGTCGACGGTGGAGATGGCGACTCCGAACATTTACGCCGACCAGGTGGAATGGTTCTGCACGCGCTATCCAAAACGCGACAGCTCGGTGATCAGTCTTCATACGCACAACGACCGGGGCACCGGCATAGCCGCGACGGAGCTTGCGCTCATGGCTGGCGCCGAGCGGGTTGAAGGCACGCTGTTCGGCAATGGCGAGCGCACGGGCAACTGCGATCTCGTGACCATGGCCATGAATCTGTTCAGCCAGGGCGTCGATCCTGAGCTGGATTTTCGCGCCATGCCGTCGATTCGCCGGACAGTAGAAGAGATCAACAAGCTCGACGTGCATGAGCGTCACCCCTATGCAGGAGAGCTCGTGTTCACGGCGTTCTCGGGCTCCCACCAGGATGCCATCAAGAAAGGCATGTCGCGGGTGGACCGTGATCACTGGGAAGTGCCTTACCTGCCCATCGATCCGGAAGACGTTGGCTCCTCTTATAAGGAAACCGTGCGCGTCAACAGCCAGAGCGGTAAGGGCGGCGTCGGCTTTCTGCTGGAGGAGCATTACGGCATCAGCCTTCCTCGGGAGATGCTGGTTGAGTTCAGCGGTGTGGTGCAGAAGCTCACCGAACAGCTCGATCGCGAGGTGAAGGTTCCGGAGATATTTCAGGCGCTGTTCGACGAGTACGTTGCTGAAGACGGCCCTTACAAGCTGCTCAACTTCGACCTGCTTTCAGGTCGCGAGTTGGATCAGCGCGTGGTGGCGAAAATCGAAGTCTCTGATAACAAGGTGACCATTGATGGCGAGGGCACCGGCCCGATCGACGCGTTCGTCAACGGTCTGGTCGAGACGCTGAACGAGCCAGTGAACGTTGTGGAGTATCACGAGCATTCGCTGGATGAGGGTAAGGATGCCAAAGCCATCTGCATTCTGGCGGTCAACGATGGCGACGATGGACGATGCTTTGGTATCGGCGTCAGCCGGAACACCATCACCGCGTCGCTCAATGCCATTATCTCGGCGATGAACCGACGCTGGAAAGGCTGATCAGCCGCTGAGTGTCAGTCGTGCGCGTCGGGCTTCCGGCTCGGCGCGCACCACATGCGCACGGTTTTGATCATGTTGTTGCCGATCTGCACGGTTTCGAGGAGATAGTCGCCGATACGCGTGCAGACATTGTTTTCGGGAATGAACTCCAACTGCTCGAGCACCAGGCCGTTCAGCGTTTTCGGCCCGTCGATCGGCAGGGTCCACTCGAGTGACCGATTGATGTCGCGGAGCAGGGCGCTGCCGTCGATGAGGTAGCTGCCGTCGTCCTGGGGATGAATTTCCGGCACGTTGGCTGCGTAGTCGGTGGTGAACTCGCCGACGATCTCTTCGAGAATGTCTTCCAGCGTCACGAGGCCCATGATCGAGCCGTATTCGTCGACGACGAGGGCGAGGCGGCGCTTGTTGTTCTGAAAGTTCAGAAGCTGCGTGTGCAGCGGTGTGGCTTCCGGTATGTAGTAGGGCTCACGGGTGAGCTGTAAAAGCTCTGCCTTGTTGATTTCCTCGCTGCCGACGAACCGGGTGAGCCTGCGCAGATGCAGTACGCCCAGAACGTTGTTGATGTTCTCTTTGTACACGGGCAGCCGGGTGTGCTGGCTGTTGCTCACCTGCGACATGATCTCGCTGATGTCGTCGTCGATGTCTATGGCGACGATTTCGGAGCGGGGAATCATGATGTCGTCTACGGTGACGTCGTCCAGATCGAGGATCGACAGCATCATATTGGTGTGCTGTCCAGGCAGCGATGCGCCTTCGCCGACCACCGTGCGCAGCTCCTCGGTGGTCAGCTGGTCGTCGCGCTTAACGCCTTTGACGAACGGCCGCACGATGACGTTGGAGATGGCGTTCACCAGCGCGACGATGGGGTAGAGCAGTTTGAGCAGCGGCGTCAGTACATGCGCCGAAGAAAAAGCCAGCGTTTCCGGCCTTGCCGCTGCCAGTGTTTTCGGGCCGATTTCGGCGAAGATCAGAAAGATGAATGTCAGCACCCAGGGCGCCAGCAGCACGCCGGTATCGCCAAACAGGCGCATACCGATGACGGTTGCGACGGTAGCGGCCGAAAAGTTGACCAGGTTGTTGCCGATGAGTATGACGCCCAGAAGCCGGTCGGGCCTGCGCAGCAGGCGGTTCGCTTTGCGTGCGCCGCTGTGCTTTTCCTTCACAAGGTGACGCAACCGGTAGCGGTTGAGCGCCATCATCGCGGTCTCAGAGCTCGAGAAATAGGCTGACAGCAACGTCAGCAGCACGATGGACGCCAGCAAGATCGACACGGGGGTGTCTGCGAAGGTCATGAGGGCGTTGAGAGCAGCACTTCAATCACGAATTTGCTGCCGAAGTAACCGAGCACGAGCAGCACCGTCGCGCCGATCACCCAGCGAACCGCTGTGGTGCCACGCCAGCCATACCGGTAACGCCCCAGGAGCAGCAGGGCATAAACCACCGCAGCAGCGCTGAGCAGTACGGTGTGATGCACCATGCCCCGCTGGGAGAACAGATCCTCCAGATAGAAAAAGCCGCTGCCGATGGCCAGCACGAGAAGCGCAAGTCCCACCCAGATGGCGGCAAACAGCAGGTCTTCCATGGTTTCCAGAGGCGGCAGCAACCTCGCCCAGTGCAGCGAGTGATGTTTCAGGTCTGCTTCCACCCGTCGCAGCATGAGCGCCTGTATGAACGCCAGCATGAGCACGCTGACCGCACTGATGGAAGCGGTGATGTGGGTCAGCAGTAGCGGTTCAAACCGGGTTGCCGTTCCTTCCGCCGGTCCGGAAAAGCCGAGTGCAAACAGCGTGAGGGCGGCGAGCGGTGCCACCAGCACCACCAGGCTCGATACCGGCAGGAAAAACGCCGCAATCGTGGTGAAGATGCACATCACCAGCAGCATGAGGCTGGCCGCCTGACCCAGCGTGAGCAGCGTGCCGTCTTCGGTCTGCACGCCGGTCCACACAGCAAAAGCGTGGCAGAGCAGAGCGAGTACGAGCGTGCCCGCGACGGCGGCCCCGAGCTGACTGTCGCCCGCGCTGATGCGGCGAGCCAGGTAAACGGCCGCGGCGATATAAAGCGCCGCTGAGGCCAGAGCGAGATACTCGGTTTGGATGTCCAGGTTACCGGCTTGGGAGTTCTGACGGGAAGTTTGAGTTTGGCACAAGCCGTAGCGCGCTGAAAGGCTTATAATGCGGCGTTTCGCCAACTCTGGATTCAGTCGAAGACCGCTATGTTCGAATCTCTCAGCGAACGCTTGACCCAAACCCTCAAGGGCCTGTCCGGCAAAGCCCGCCTTACTGAAGAAAACATCAGCGCGGCCATGCGCGACGTGCGCAGAGCGCTGCTCGAGGCCGACGTGGCGCTGCCGGTGGTCAAGGAGTTCACCGACAAGGTGCGCAGCCGGGCG
>JAUIKX010000034.1 GCA_030430515.1 Gammaproteobacteria bacterium
GCTCTGAGCTCCTGAACATCAGAACGCGCCTCGGGCCCGGTGATCCACTGGCTCTCACCAGATGCCATCGCCGTACGTCCGTCCATGGAAGCGGCCACCTTCACCCGCACCAGAGGTCTGCCGAGTTCCTGCCGCAGGAACCAGCCGGGGTTCAACTCTTTGGCAAGTGCGAGGTCGAGCACTTCTACCTCGATTCCGGCTTCACGGAGCATTTTGAGCCCCTGCCCTGCCACCCTGGGAAACGGGTCGGTGCTGCCAACCACCACCCGGGCAACACCCTGGTCGATGAGCAGCTGCGCACATGCCGGCGTCCGACCGTGAAAGGAACAGGGTTCCAGAGTGACGTAGGCGGTCGCGCCGGTGATGTCGCCGCCGGCATCCTCGAAGGCCCTGACTTCGGCATGCCCTTCGCCGGTCCACTGGTGCCAGCCCTGGCCGATCACTTCACCGTCACGAACGTAGATACAGCCAACGCGCGGGTTCGGCGACGCCGTGTATCGCCCGTATTCAGCCAGATCGACGGCCGAATACATGAACATCAGATCCACCTCGCGGGGCGGCGCTGTCATTTGGTTTTGACGGCGGTTTCAGTGGCGAGTTTGCGGATCTCCTCCTGGAACTCGCTGACATCCTGAAAGTCGCGGTAAACGGATGCAAAGCGAACGTAAGCTACTGCATCGAGGCGCCGGAGCTCGGTCATTACCGCCTCGCCGACGCTCTGCGCCGGCACTTCCCTTTCGCCGGTGGTGCGCAGGCGATGCTTGATGTGGTTGATGGCGTTTTCCACTTCCTCAGCCGCCACCGGGCGCTTTTCCAGAGCCCGCTCGAGACCACGGCGCAGCTTCTCCTCGTTGAAGGGCTCGCGAGTGCCGTCCCGTTTCACCAGATAAGGCATGACCAGTTCAGCGGTTTCGAAAGTGGTGTAGCGCTCACCGCAGGTCTGACACTCCCGCCGTCTGCGCACCGACTCGCCTTCCGCCACGAGACGGGAGTCGATCACCTTGGTGTCGTCGGCGCCGCAGAAGGGGCAGTGCACGCGTCAGCCCGTCTTTCCGTAAACCGGGAAACGGGCGCAGAGATCGAGCACCTTCTGCTTCACCGAGCCGATCATGTTGTCGTTTTCGATGTCGTCCAGCACATCGCACATCCAGCCGGTGAGCGTCGCGCACTCCTCAGTGCCGAAACCTCGACGCGTCACCGCCGGGCTGCCGAGACGCAGGCCGGAGGTAACGAAGGGTGAACGTGGGTCGTTGGGCACGGCATTCTTATTGACCGTGATGTTGGCCCGTCCGAGCGCTGCGTCTGCATCCTTGCCCGTAATGTCCTTGGCGATCAGATCGAGCAGAAACAGGTGATCGTCCGTGCCGCCGGACACGATGTCGTAGCCGCGGGCGATGAAGCCTTCGGCCATGGTGCGGGCATTGGCCAGCGTGCGCGCCTGATAGGTCTTGAACTCCGGTTGCAGGGCTTCGAGAAAGCAGACCGCCTTGGCGGCAATCACGTGCATGAGCGGCCCGCCCTGCATGCCGGGAAACAACGCTGAGTTGAGCTTCTTGTGAAGCTCCGGATTTTCCCGCGCCAGAATGATGCCGCCACGAGGTCCACCCAGGGTTTTGTGGGTGGTCGAGGTGGTGACGTCGGCGATGTCTACGGGACTTGGATACAGGCCAGCAGCTACCAGCCCCGCAACATGGGCCATATCCACCAGCAGGTAGGCGCCCACGGAATCGGCGATGTCCCGGAAAATGCGCCAGTCCATTTTCCGGGAGTAAGCGGAAAAGCCGGCAATGACCAGCTTGGGCTTGTGCTGCTCGGCGAGGCTACGGACCTCGTCGTAATCTACCAGTCCGGTTTTGTTGTCCAGACCATACTGCACCGCGTGATAGGTTTTGCCGGAGAAGTTCACCGGCGCGCCGTGCGTCAGGTGGCCGCCGTCCGCCAGGCTCATGCCAAGAACCGTATCGTGAGGTTCGAGCAGTGCTTGAAACACCGCGGCGTTAGCCTGAGAACCGGAGTGAGGCTGCACGTTGGCAAATGCGGCGCCAAAAAGCTGCTTCGCACGCTCGATGGCCAGCACCTCCGCCTGGTCGACGAACTCGCAACCCCCGTAATAGCGTTTGCCCGGATAGCCCTCGGCGTACTTGTTGGTCAGCACGCTGCCCTGCGCTTCGAGCACGCGGGGCGATGTGTAGTTTTCGCTGGCAATCAGCTCGATATGTTCTTCCTGACGGCGGGCTTCCGCTTCGATCGCCGCAGCCAGCTCATCGTCGAAACCGGCGATGGTTTCGTTTCCTTCAAACACGCAAACCTCCAGACTTGCATAGCTCATCAGTTCCCGCGGTGCGGGTGTGTGACTTTCCCCAAAGCCGCGGTATTGTATCGAACCATTTTGATCACCGCTTGCGCTGTATTCGAGGCGCAGGTAACAGCCGTAAGAGGATTTCCGTGGCGCAGTACGTATACACCATGCAGGGGGTCACGAAGACCGTACCTCCCAAGCGAACCATTCTCGAAAACATCTCTCTGTCGTTTTTTCCCGGCGCCAAAATCGGCGTGCTGGGCCTCAACGGCTCGGGTAAGTCGAGCCTGCTGCGCATCATGGCCGGCATCGATACCGAGTTCGAAGGCGAGGCGCGGGCGCAGAAAGACATCAACGTGGGCTATCTCCCTCAGGAGCCGCAGCTCGACGAATCGAAAGATGTGCGCGGCAACGTCGAAGAGGGACTCAAAGAAACAGTCGATATCGTCAATGAGTACAACGCCATCTCCGACCGTTTCGCCGAGCCCATGAGCGATGAGGAGATGACCGAACTCCTGGAGCGTCAGGGAGATCTGGCGACCAAGATCGACGCTGTGGGCGGCTGGGATGTGGACCGACAGCTGGAAATTGCTGCCGATGCGCTGCGGCTGCCGCCCTGGGATGCGGACGTTTCGAAGCTCTCCGGCGGCGAGCGTCGCAGGGTTGCACTATGCAAGCTCCTGCTGTCGAACCCCGACATGCTGCTGCTGGACGAACCCACCAACCACCTCGACGCCGAAAGCGTCGCCTGGCTCGAGCGCTTCCTCGATGAGTACCCCGGCACCGTTGTGGCGGTGACCCACGATCGCTACTTCCTCGACAACGTCGCCGGCTGGATACTTGAACTGGACCGCGGCCGCGGCATTCCCTACGAAGGCAACTACTCCGCCTGGCTCGAGGCCAAAGACGTGCGCCTGCAGCAGGAAGCCTCTCAGGAGAAAGCCCGGCAGCGCACCATCAAGTCCGAGCTCGAATGGGTGAAGTCCAACCCCAAAGCCCGCCAGGCAAAGAGCAAAGCGCGCCTGCAGCGGTTCGACGAGCTGATGTCGAAGGAGACTCAGGAGCGCAACGAGACCGCGGAGCTGTACATTCCCCCGGGGCCGCGGCTCGGCGAGAAGGTCATCGAAATCAACCACGTCAGCAAAGGTTTCGGTGATCGGCTGCTGATCGATGATCTGACCTGCAGCATTCCCCAGGGCGGCATCGTCGGCATCATCGGCGCCAACGGCGCGGGCAAATCCACCTTCTTCCGCATGCTCACCGGTGCAGAGACACCCGACAGCGGCAGCGTTGAAATGGGTGAAACGGTTGAGCTGGCCTATGTGGATCAGAGTCGTGACGCGCTGGACGACAGCAAGACCGTTTGGGAAGAGATCTCCGACAGCCAGGAGATACTGCGCATCGGCAACTACGAGGTGCAGACCCGCGGCTACGTCTCCCGCTTCAACTTCAAAGGCGCCGACCAGCAGAAGCAGGTGGGCCAACTCTCCGGCGGTGAGCGCAACAGGGTGCACCTGGCCAAGCTCCTGCGTAGCGGTGCCAACGTGCTGCTGCTCGACGAACCGACCAACGATCTGGATGTGGAAACCCTGCGGGCCCTGGAAGAAGCGCTGCTCAACTTTCCGGGCACGGTGCTGATCATTTCTCACGATCGCTGGTTTCTCGACCGGGTCGCCACCCACATGCTCGCCTTCGAAGGTGACAGCCATGTGGAATGGTTCGCCGGCAACTACACAGAGTACGAAGCGGACCGGAAGAAACGCCTCGGCGACGCCGAGCCCACCCGCATCCAGTACAAACCCATCCGACGAGGCTGAACGCTATGAGCGAACTGACAGGATTGAAAGGCAAGGTTGCGGTGGTTACCGGCGCAGGCCGCATGCGCAGCATCGGGCGGCCCATTGCCGTAGACCTGGCCCGGGCAGGCTGCAACGTGGTTCTGACCGGCACCGGCCGCGCACCGGAGCACTACCCGCAGGATGAAAAAGATACCGGCTGGCGCGACATCGCCTCGGTCGCCGACGAAGTGCGCACAGCCGGAGCTGAAGCGCTGGAAGTGGTGAGCAACGTCGCCGATCCGCAGGCGGTGGACGAGCTGGTGCAGGCGACGCTCAAACAGTTCGGCAGGGTGGACTTCGTCATTAACAACGCCGGCGCCGCCCGCGGTTCAGACAGGGTACCGGTCACCGATCTCGCCATCGACGACTGGCACAAAGTGCTCAACGTCAACCTCAACGGCACCTTCTACATGAGCCGGGCGTTCGGACAAGCGATGATCGAACAGGGTGAAGGCGGCGCGATCATCAACATCTCGTCGATCGCCGGTAAGCTGCTGCCACCGAACACCGCTGCGTACGCGGCGAGCAAAGCCGGCATTCAGGCGCTCACCGCGTCCATGGCCCAGGAAACAGGCCGTTACAACATTCGCGTAAACGCGATCTGCCCCGGCATCATCGATACCTACCGCATGGACGAAATCGGCCGCGACGAAAACTGGCAGCGCATGCTGAAGATGATTCCGCTGGGACGGGCGGGCACAGGCGAAGACATCGCCAACATGGTGACCTTCATGTGCAGCGATCAGGGCGCCTGGATCTCAGGCCAGTCCTACAATGTCGATGGCGGTCATGTAGTACAGCATTGACAAAAAAGAGAGAGGAAAAATCTATGAGTACGAAATTACCCGCACAACTGCCCGACTGGGTTCACGATCATCTGGCGCTCTATGAGAAAGATCCGGAAGCGGCCCACATGTGGGATTCGAGCCACCTGGGTGGCCCCGGCATACTGCCCACCCTGCTGCTCAGCACCACCGGTGCAAAGTCCGGCCAGACCCGCACCCTGCCGCTGATCTACGGCACCCACGGTGACAGCGCCGTAATTATTGCCTCCAAGGGTGGCGCACCGAGCCATCCGGCGTGGTTCCTCAACCTCGAGGCCGATCCGAACTGCACCGTGCAGATCGCCAGCGATCGCTTCGCGGCGAAGGCGCGTGTGGCTGAAGGTGAGGAGCGGGAGCATCTGTGGATGATGATGGTGGGCGTGTATTCTCCGTATGAGGACTACCAGAACATGACCTCAAGACATATCCCGGTCGTGGTTCTGGATCGCGCTTAGCGCCTCTGCCACATGACGGTACACGCCGGTGTTGAACATCATGCCGGCGTGAGAACCGCGCACTTCCACATGCCTCACACCCGGCGTTTCCTCATCGAGACACGCTCGCCATGAGACGATGCCATCGGTCTTCGAGTAGAGCGCCACAATGGGTACACGGATCGGCACGAGAGCCCGCTCCCGCTGAAGGCGACGCATGAGCTCGGGCGACATGCCGGTCTGCCGAGCCGCAAAGGCACCGATGCTCGTCGCCTGCGGACCACCTCGTACAGGGCTCGCCACTGTAACAACCCCGCGAATAAGATCCGGCCGTTCGCGAGCAATCTCTCGCGCTAGCGCGCCACCACGACTGTAGCCCAGCAGGGTGATCGGCTTGCCACCGCCAATGCGCTCCGCCCGCTCAATCAGCCGAGGCAGGTAGGAAAACATGGGTTTTCTGCTGACCCCAAGCTCCCACGGGTGCGGGGTATAGCCAAGGCTGGTCAGGAAGTGCCGCAGCGGCCAGGTGATGGTGTCATCGTTCATGAACCCAGGCAGCACCAGCACATGCCCCGCGCCCTTCGGCACGCGCATGCGCAACATGGGCAGCGCCCACATCAGCTGCGTAAGCTCCAGGCCGGCACGCCCTTCCATAAGGGTGTGCAGTTGCGCTGGCGGCGCGATCTGATCGTCATGCATGGCCGGATAACCTCTCGTAATCCGTTACAGTATAGGGCTCTGTTCTGTCTGAGCCGAAAATGCCCACCATCATCGCCACGACGCTACTCATCCTGCTCGCTCTCTTTCCTGTAACGGGCAACGCTTCAGATTGGCCATTGCACGGCCGCACCTACGACGAGCAGCGCTTCAGCCCGCTCAAGCAGATCAATGAGGAAAGCGTTGAGGGTCTGGGTCTCACCTGGGCCTTTGCCACCGGCAACACACGCGGTATGGAAGCCACACCGATCGTGGTCGATGGGGTCATGTACATCAGCACCGCGTGGAGCCGTGTCGTGGCGCTGGATGCCCGCACCGGCAAACTGCAATGGTCATATGATCCCCAGGTGCCCGGCGAGAAAGGGCGCGATGCCTGCTGCGACGTAGTCAATCGTGGCGTGGCGGTCAGCGGTGATCAGGTCTTTCTGGGTGCGCTCGACGGCCGCCTGATTGCACTCGACAAGAGCACCGGCAAAGAAAACTGGTCGGTTCAGACCACCGACACGTCGAAGCCCTACACCATAACGGGCGCGCCGAGAGTCATCGGCAACAAAGTGATCATCGGCAATGGCGGGGCGGAGTTCGGCGTGCGGGGCTACTTCAGCGCCTATGACACCGAATCCGGAAAGATGATCTGGCGGTTCTACACCGTGCCTTCCGAGGACGCCAGCGAAGATGACGCGCAGCCTTCCCTGCGAGCCGCCCGGGCAACCTGGCCGCAGAACGCGCTCTGGGAATCAGGCCTGGGTGGCACCGCCTGGGACAGCTTTGCATACGACCCCGAGCTCAACCTGCTGTACGCCGGCGTCGGCAACGGCTCCCAGTACAACCGCGCCGTGCGCAGCCCCGGCGGCGGCGACAATCTGTTCATCGCATCCATCGTCGCGGTAAACGCCGATACGGGAAAACTGGTATGGCACTACCAGACCACACCCGCCGACAGCTGGGACTACACCGCCACGCAGCACATGATCCTCACCGAGCTCGAAGTGCTCGGTGAGACGCGCAAGGTCATCATGCAGGCGCCGAAGAACGGCTTTTTCTATGTATTGGACCGTGCTACAGGGGAGCTCCTTTCCGCTGAGAAATACGTGCCGGCCAACTGGGCGAGCCACGTGGACCTGGAGACCGGCCGACCGGTGGAGACCGAAGTAGCAGACTGGTCGGACCAGCAGCGCTACATTACGCCGGCCATCGTCGGAGGCCACAACTGGAACCCAATGGCATTCAGCCCGGACACAGGGCTCGTCTACATTCCAACCATCCATACCACCTACCCTTTCACCGCCGACCCCGACTTCGAGTTCAACCCGAACACCATGAACACCGGCGAGGACTACCCGGACCTCGTGCGCAACATGCCTGCGATAGCACCCGGTTTCTGCTCACCTACACGGCTCACGGCCTGGAACCCCGCGCGACAGGAGCAGGTGTGGCAGGTGAAATTCAATGACGGGGTCAGTGCCGGTGTGCTGGCCACCGCTGGCGGGCTGGTGGTTCAGGGCACCACCGACGGCTATCTCGCGGTCTACCGCGACACCGACGGCGAGCTGCTATGGCGGCAACAAGTCAACGTGGGCATCATGGCGCCGCCCATCAGCTACGCCATCGATGGTGAACAGTATATCGCCGTCGTTGCTGGAATCGGCGGCAGCCAGGGTGGTCACTTCACCAACCTGGACAACCGCAACCCCGGACACGTATTCGCTTTCAAACTCGGCGGGAAGGCAGAACCTCCACCCCCCGAACCCAGGCACCGCACCATACACGCAGAGGAAAGCATGCTGACCGAAGCCACAGCGGAAAAGGGCCAGGATCTTTACGCCGTGCACTGCCTGCGGTGTCATGGCGCCAATGCTCAGAGCTCAGGCGTCATTCCAGATTTGCGTTACTCCACCTCGGAGGTGCATGCCATCTGGAAGCAGATCGTGATCGACGGGGTATTCGCATCGCGGGGTATGGCCAGCTTTGCAGACAGCCTGAACGAAGAAGACGTCAACGCCATTCACAGCTACGTGATCAGAGAGGCGGTCCGCTCGCAGGACTGGGGCCGCCGCGCTGGGAAGTGGCTCGGTAGCCAGGTATGCATTCCGGCAGAGTGGGTGGCTGACTGATGAACGGGAGCGTCAAAGCGGTGATCGATGGTTTTCCGACACCGGTTCGCAAGCAGGCGAAAGCCATCAGGGCGTTGATCTTACAGACTGCCCGAGCAACGGAAGAAATCGGTCCGATCAACGAAACGCTGAAGTGGGGGGAGCCGGCCTATCTCCCAGACAAGCCGCGAACCGGTACAACGGTGCGTATCGGCTGGAAGGAAAAACACGCCGACGAACTGAAACTGTTGTTCCACTGCCAGACGACGCTGGTAGATAGCTTCCGCACGCGGTTTCCGGAGCTGAAATACGAAGGTAACCGGGCGATCTGCCTGCCGGTAGAGGGTGCGCTACCAGAAGCCGAGCTGCGGGAGTGCATCCTCGCAGCCCTGACCTACCACAGCCGCCGCTGATTTCTACTCGACCACTTCCACGCGCACCGGCACGACACCTTTGCGCACCATGCCGATCTCTTCGGCTGCACTTCGGGACAGGTCGATGAGGTTGGTATTGCGGCGCGCCATGCGATCATTGATCTTCACGGTCACGCTCTTGTCGTTTTCGAGATTCACAACCCGCACCTGAGTGCCGAACGGCAACGTCTTGTGGGCTGCGGTGAGCTTGTTCTGATCAAAGGTTTCACCGCTTGCCGTTGTTCTTCCCTGAAAGAAGTCGCTGTAGTACACGGCTTTACCTTCGGCAGCCACGCTCGTACCGGCGAGGGCCATCAGAGACACCGCGGCGATGCCACGGATCCATCCAGTGGGGTTCATAGTCTGCTCACATCTGAGTTCAAGGAAGGCGCATTTTACCCAACAGACATGAAGTCTGTGTAAAAGGCTCGTCAGGAATCAGAGTTCCGCAACGACTTCCAGCGCTGCAGAGAGGCTCTTCACTCCGTGCACCGCCATGTTCGGGACCGTTTCTTTAGGCCGGTTGGCAAACGGCACGATGGCTTTCTTGAAGCCATGCTTGGATGCCTCACGCAGCCGTTCCTGCCCATTGGTCACCGGTCGCACCTCGCCGGTCAGGCCCAGCTCGCCGAACACGATCAGGTCTTTGGGCAGAGACCGGTTGCGGAAGCTCGATAGCACCGCAAGAAGCGTCGCAAGGTCGCCGCCGGTTTCGTTGATGCGAACCCCGCCAACCACATTGGCGAACACGTCCTGATCGGACAGCGCGATACCACAGTGACGATGCAGCACCGCCAGGTGCATGGCCAGCCGCTGCTGATCCAGGCCTACCGCAACACGCCGCGCATAGTTGCCCTGGCTTTCATCGACCAGCGCCTGCAGTTCCACCAGGAGCGGACGCGTACCTTCCCACGTAACGGTTGCCACGCTGCCGGGAGAATCCAGTTCCCCCCGCTGCAGGAAAATCGCCGAAGGGTTGGCGACTTCCTTCATGCCCTGGTCCGTCATGGCGAACACACCCAGCTCATTCACCGCGCCAAAGCGGTTCTTGTGGCTGCGCAATGTGCGGTAGCGGGCGCCGGCCGGACTGTCGAGCATCAGGAAGGCGTCGATCATGTGTTCGAGCACCTTCGGCCCGGCCAGGTTGCCTTCTTTCGTGACATGCCCCACCAGCACAAACACTGTTCCGGTCTGCTTTGCCAGGCGGGTGAAGAACGACGCGGTCTCCCGCACCTGGGTGACGCTGCCCGGGGTGGAATCCACCGTGCCCACCTGCATGACCTGTATCGAATCCAGGATCACCAGCGCCGGTCTGCTCGCGCGGATTTCCTCGGCGATGCTCTCCGCTCTGGTCTCGGCCGCTACGGTGAGATCTGCCGCCGGCAAGCCCAGACGCTGGGCGCGCAGGGCCAGCTGCTGGAGGGATTCCTCACCCGTCACATAGAGCACCGGATGTGTCCTGGCCAGCTGCGTGCTCACCTGCAGCAGCAGCGTGCTCTTACCAGCGCCAGGGTCACCTCCGATTAGGATCATGCTGCCGGGCACCAGCCCGCCACCCAGCACCCGATCGAGCTCGGAGAGCCCCGTGTTGATACGGGTGACCGCCTGCGCCTCGACGTCTGCGAGCTTTTTAACCTCGCTGCGCACACCGGCATAGCCCAGTGTGGACTCTTTGACCGGCCCGACATTCATCTGCGTCAGCGTGTTCCACTCGCCGCAGGCGGAGCACTGCCCTTGCCACTTGGGATGGTCTGCGCCGCAATCACCGCAGATGAACACCGTGCGAGTTTTCGCCTTCGCCATCAGCCGAAATCGCTGTACACGTCGCTGGCCAGGTTCTCGAACTTGGTCAGACGGCCGATGAAGGAAAGGCGCACGGTGCCGATGGGACCGTTTCGCTGCTTGCCGATGATGATCTCCGCAATGCCCTGGTCCGGCGAGTTTTCGTTGTATACCTCATCGCGATAGATGAAGAGGATGAGGTCTGCGTCCTGCTCGATGGCGCCCGATTCACGAAGGTCGGCCATCACCGGGCGTTTGTCGGTGCGATTTTCCAGACCACGGTTGAGCTGCGACAAGGCGATCAACGGACAGCCCAGCTCCTTGGCAATGGCCTTGAGCGACCGAGAGATCTCCGAGATCTCGTTCGTACGGTTTTCGGATTTGCCCGCCACCCGCATGAGCTGCAGATAGTCGACCACGATCAGCCCGATACCACCTTTCGACTCGCGGGCCACCCGCCGCGCCCTGGAACGCATGTCGTTCGGCGTGAGTGCGGGCGTATCGTCGATGAACAGCTCCTTGTCTTTGAGCAGGGCCACCGCGCTCGTGAACTTCGACCAGTCATCGTCTTTCAGGTTGCCCGAGCGCAGGTTGGCAAAATCAATGCGGCCCAGAGAAGCCAGCATACGCATGATGAGCTGCTCCGCCGGCATCTCCATGCTGAACACCAGTACCGCCTTGCCACTCTCCATGGTGGCGTGTTCGGCGATGTTCATCGACAGCGATGTCTTACCCATGGAGGGTCGCCCGGCAACGATCACCAGGTCTCCGCCCTGCAGACCGGAGGTGCGGTCGTCGAGATCGGTATAGCCCGTAGAAAGGCCGGTGATGCGCTGCTTGCTGGCAAACATCTCCTCGACCTTCTCAACCGCCCGGGTCAGCAGGTGCGCAACGCCTTCAGGCCCACCTTCCTTCATGCGGCCTTCGGAAATCTTGAAAACTTCCTGCTCAGCCATATCGAGCAGCTCTGCGGTATCACGGCCCTCAGTGACAAAAGCCATGTCGGAGATGCGGCTCGCAGCGGCGATCATCTGCCGGAGCGTCGAGCGTTCGCGCACGATCTTCGCGTAGGCCACCACGTTGGAAGCGCCCGGGGTACTGTCGACGATTTCACCCAGGTAAGCCAGCCCACCGGCTCGCTCCAGTTGCGCCTTCGCCTGCAGGCGTTCGGAGACCGTCACCGCGTCGAGCGGCTGGTCGTCTTCAGACAGCGCCATCATGGCTTCGAAGATGATCTGGTGCTGGGTGCGGTAGAAGTCGCCGGGCTGAACCACCTCAGCCACCTCGAACCACTTCTCGTTGTTGAGCATCAGGCCGCCCAGCACGCTCATCTCCGCATCGATGGAATGCGGCGGCACTTTCAGCCGCGAAGTATCGGACTCGGGTGGTGGTGAGACGGCGAATTCAGACATAGCGGTGCGCGGTAAGGGGTTGCACAGATTCGCCCGAAGCGGCTAAGAGTTCAATAGAACAAGGTGTGGATAAGAGAAAGAAAAGGCCCGGCCGATTGCCGACCGGGCACTTACGTCGAATGCGCGGCTTATTCGCCTGCGACGATGACCTTGACCGAGGTGGTTACGTCGGTGTGGAACTGCAGATCCACTTCGTACTCACCGGCCATGCGAATCACGCCTTCCGGCATGCGCACTTCCGCCTTCTCCACTTCGTGACCCATGCCGGTCAGTGCAGTGGCAATTTCCTGAGTGCCGACCGAGCCGTAGAGACGACCTTCGTCGCCGACACGGGCCAGGATGGTCACAACTACTTCT
Organism: Gammaproteobacteria bacterium; assembly: GCA_030430515.1. Lineage (GTDB taxonomy): Bacteria > Pseudomonadota > Gammaproteobacteria > Pseudomonadales > Azotimanducaceae > SYFY01. Next base: position 12,170 of record JAUIKX010000034.1, read on the forward strand.
TCCAGGCCAGCAGCGCGGGTGTTGGCGATGGCCAGTTTGTCGTTCGCGGCTCTTTCGAGTTCGGCACGACGCTCTTCGAACACCTTGCGGTTCGCATCGGTCGCGCGAACGGCAATACCCTTGGGCAGCAGGTAATTACGGGCATAACCCGCCTTCACATCCACTTCTTCACCGAGGCCACCGAGATTGCCTACGGGTTCAAGCAAAATAACGTTCATACTTCGAACCTCTCTCAGTCGTGCTGATCGGTGTACGGGAGCAGCGCCAGGTAGCGCGCACGCTTGATCTCGAGCGCGAGCTTGCGCTGGAACTTCTGCGAGGTACCCGTGATACGGCTCGGCACGATCTTGCCGGTCTCGCCAATAAACTGCTTGAGCAGATCGAGATCCTTGTAGTCCAGATCCTCGATATTGGCTTTTACTTCACCATGACGGCGTCTTCTGAAACGACTCACGCTTCACCTCCTTCTTCCGACTCCGCAGCTTCTTCCGATTCTGCCTGGTCGCCTTCGGCAGCAGCGGCACGCCGCGCAGCCAGCTCCTCTTCACGACGGCGATCGCGCTCGCGGTCCTTCTCCTGCTCGCGCAGCTCCTCTTCGTAGATCTTGGAGTTGCCGCCGGTAGGCTCGCCTTTGCGACGGATGATCATGTTGCGAATGACCGCGTCGTTGAAACGGAATGCGCTTTCGAGCTCCGACAGGGTTTCCTGGTCGCACTCGATGTTCATCATCACGTAGTGGGCTTTGTGGATTTTCGACACGGTGAAGGCAAGCTGACGTCGCCCCCAATCTTCCGTGCGATAGACCTTTCCTTCGCCGCGCTCGATGAGCGCGCCGTAGCGTTCGATCATTCCCGGTACCTGATCCGACTGATCAGGGTGCACCAGAAATACGACTTCATAGTGCCGCATGGCTTCTCCTTTCGGTGTTCCCGCCGGCCTGTTCTGCGCCAGCTTCGCGCCCCCGCAGCAATCGGTGCCGCGTGGAGCAAGGTTTAGAGGGAGCGCGATTCTATGGAGGTGCGCCGACCGATGCAAGAGGCGCTATGCTGCGCCCGTGAACACCATCGACACCATAGACCGCCAGGAGCTCGTTGAGCTGATCAACATGGAGATGCCGTTCGGCCGTTTTGCGGGACGCCGTTTGCTGGAGCTGCCCGAGCCCTATGTGGTGTGGTTCAAAAACCAGGGGTTCCCAGCAGGCAAACTGGGCGAGCGGCTGGCGGTGATCTACGAAATCAAAGTGAACGGGCTGGAGCCTCTTTTGCGGCCGTTGATACGCGGTTAGTTAGCGCTTACTTACTGCCTCGCTGCCGCACCGCCTCATACAGCATCACGCCGGTCGCCACAGAAACATTGAGACTCTCTACCGAGCCCAGCATGGGAATGCGGCAGAGCACATCACAAGCCTCCCGGGTTAGACGCCGCAGGCCGCTGCCTTCACTGCCCATGACCACGGCGATATCGCCGGAAAAGTCCACGTCGCACCAGTCGACTTCACCCCGTTCATCCGCGCCGACGAGCCAGACGCCCTGCTCCTGCAGCCACGAAAGTCGCCGGGCCAGATTTTTAGCCGACACCAGCAGCAGATTCTCCGCGCCACCCGCCGCCGTTTTCAGCGCCAGCTCATTCACCGGAGCGCTGTTTCGTTCGGGCCAGATCACCGCCTGTGCCCCGGCTGCATTGGCGCTGCGCAGACACGCACCGAGGTTACGCGGATCGGACACGCCGTCGAGCACCAGAAGCAATCGCGGCTGGGGCAGCGCGGCAAATGCCGCTTCGAAGGCTTTCTCATCGGCAATCGACAGCGCATGGCAGTAGGCTGCAACACCCTGGTGTTTACCCTCGACACGGCCATCCAGCCAGCTACGATCCACGGCTTCGAAGCGGACGTTAGCCGCTTTCGCGAGCGCTATGACCTCCTGCACCCGGGCATCTCGACGACCCCGTGCGTAGTAGACCGTACGCACCCGCTCAGGATGGCCCTGCAACACTTCGCGAACCGCATGGAAACCAGCTGCGTAGCTCATCCGCGCCGCCCTTTGCGCCCTGTCCTGCCGCCTTTTTTGCCACCCGCAATTTCCAGATCGATGCGCCCCAGTGGCGGCCGAACCTCACGGACACGGACCTTGAGCGTATCACCCAGCCGAAACACCCGCCCGGAACGTTCACCAACCAGCGACAGGTTCTGCGGCTGAAAGCGGAAGTACTCTTCGCCAAGCTCCGAAATATGCACGAGCCCCTGCACGAAGAAACCGGTCAGCTCGACAAACAGGCCAAACTCGGTGACGCCGGCAACCTTTCCCTCGAAGGTCTCGCCAATCCGGTCAGCGATGAAGTCACACTTGAGCCACCCCTGAACCGCCCACTCCGCCTGCTCTGCTCGCCGTTCGGTATAGGAGATGTGGGAGCCGATCTCCTCCAGCGCGTCGAGTTTGTATGGCGCCCGCTTGCTCTTGAGCGCGGCTTTGATCGCCCGGTGCACCACGAGATCCGCATATCTTCGAATGGGCGAAGTAAAGTGCATGTAGCTCGCCAGCGCCAGACCAAAGTGACCCACATGGCCGGGTTGGTACACCGCCTGCTGCATGGAGCGCAGCACCAGCATCTGAAACACCCAGGCATCCGGCCGCCCCGCCACCTGTTCCAGCGCGGCTTGAACCGATTTCGGGTCGAAACCTCCCTCGAAGCGCACCCCGGCCATGGCAAACGCCGTTTTCAGCTCCTGCTGTTTCAGCGCTTCAGGCCCCGAGTGCACACGGTAGAGCGCCGGCAGTTCCGACTCCTGCAGATACTCCGCCGCACAGACATTGGCGCTGATCATCGCCTCTTCAATGAGCCGATGGGCATCGTTGCGGACGACCGGAACGATCTCGGCGACCCGACCTTTTTCCAGCACGAGTTCGGCTTCATGCGCTTCAAAGTCGAGCGCGCCACGTGCCTCTCGAGCCTCGCTGAGCGCCAGATAGCAGCCATGAAGTGCTTTCAGCGACCTGGTGACTTCCGCCTCCACCTTCAGCGGCTCACCCGCCAGAAACGCACCCACCTGCGTGTAGGTAAGACGCTGCCACGACTGAATCAGCGCTTCATAAAACTCGAAACGGGTCACCCGCCCCGATGCACTCACGCGCATGTCGCAGACCATGGCCAGCCGTGGCACGTGCGGCTTGAGAGAACACAGCTCGTTGGATATGGCTTCAGGCAGCATGGGCACCACCGTTTCCGGCAGATAGACCGAATTACCGCGGAGTGCGGCCTGCTCATCCAGCGCCCCGCCTTTCTTCACGTAGTGCGCAACATCGGCAATCGCCACCACCAGACGCCAGCCGCGCCCTTTACGCTCGGCAAACACCGCATCGTCGAAATCTTTAGCGGTCTCGCCGTCGATGGTCACCAGCGGCAGGTCCTTGAGGTCAACGCGGCCCTTGGGCGTGCGCGAGGATACTTTGCCCGGCAACGCCTTCACCGCCTCCAGCACCCCGGACGGCCAGGTGCGCGGTATATGCTGGGCGGCCAGCTGCGTCTCCACGGCGCGTTCGAGCACGGTTTCGCCATCCAGAACACTCAATACACGACCGGTAAGACCGCGACGCTCCTCGCCGACGACCTCGACCCGCACAATGTCGCCGTGGCGACCCACATCGGGCACCTCCAGCAGGCTCACGCGGCCACGATAGTCTGAGCCGAGCGCTTCAACATACGGATATCGCCCCAACCAGTTGAGCTCACCGACCACGATGCGATCTGACTGGCTGAGCACATCCGTGACCTGGGCGCGTCCCTGATGGACGCGGGCG